>NZ_JBVVUG010000045.1:0-264846 GCF_055809615.1 Algoriphagus sp. 10J20-15 | reverse complement strand
CACCTCCCACTTTTACGCAGGAAAAAGTCAATTATCTAAAAAAGGAAATTTGGAATGAACCTAGCAGTTTTAAAAAAGTTGGAATTATTGGGTATGATTATAAAAACCAATTAGAAAATCTTCACAGTGAAAATCCTGCATTTTTCGATCTTCCTGAGGATTGCTTTTTTGCACCCTCCTTTTCATTGAAGTTTTTAGGAGAGAAAGTGATTTCGGATGTTGAACTAAATGAGGAATTCTCGCAAGAGATCGAACAGATAACACTGCCTGAGAGACCATTTACTAACTGCTCTGTCCAACCACAAATAACCCCCGAGAACTATTCAGACACTGTAAAAGCCATTCAAAGGCACATTGTTGAGGGAAATACCTACGAAAGTAATTTTTGTCAAGCCTATACCGGCACATTCGAAAATTGGGATCCTATTTCAGCATATTTCAACTTGAATAAGCTTTCTCCAATGCCCTTTTCAGCCCTATTCAAAGCAAAATCCCAGTGGTTAATTTCAGCTTCCCCTGAGCGAATCTTGAAAAAAACAGAGAAGACAAACTTATCGCCCAGCCCATTAAAGGAACAATCAAACGAGGTGTATCCAAAGCCGAAGATTTACAGAACAAAGAAACATTAGGGAATAGCGAAAAGGAACAAGCTGAAAACTTAATGATCACTGATTTGATGCGTAATGACCTGTCTAAGGTTTCCAAGACAGGATCAGTCAAAGTCACAGAACTTTTTGGGATTTATCCTTTTCCAAAAGTCTTTCAAATGATCAGTACTATAGTATCAGAATTAAAGGAGGACACCACTTTTTCAGAAATCATTCAAGCTTCTTTCCCAATGGGAAGCATGACTGGTGCTCCCAAAATCCGTACGATGGAAATAGTCGAAGAGCTGGAAAGCTTTAAAAGAGGTTGGTTCTCTGGGACATTTGGAGTGATTGAAGAAAATGGAGACTTTGATTTTTCAGTAGTAATCAGAAGCATTATCGCAGATCTGGCGGTAAAAAAAACTCTACTTTGGAGTTGGCAGTGCCATCACTTTTGATGCGAACGCCGAACAAGAATATGATGAATGCAGTCTAAAAGCTAAGGCAATTTTGGAAGTGCTCAGTGGAAAATGACCGGAGACATAAATCCCAATCCCATAAGGAAAATCATTCACGTGGATATGGATGCATTCTACGCCTCCGTGGAACAACTTGATCATCCGGAGTGGAGAGGAAAACCTTTAGTAGTCGGTGGAAATGCTGCTCGAGGTGTGGTCGCGGCAGCTAGTTATGAAGCCAGAAAATTCGGTGTCTATTCAGCCATGTCCTCTGTCTTGGCTGCCCGCAAATGTCCTCAACTTATTTTTGCTCCAGCGAGATTTGATCGATACCGAGAGATTTCTGGTCAGATTCGAGAAATTTTCTACGAATACACAGACTTGGTAGAGCCGCTCTCCACTGGATGAGGCATTTATGGATGTGACGGAAAACAAAAAAGGCTTGAAATCAGCCATTTTGATAGCTAAGCAGATCAGACAAAAGATCAAAGAACGAACACGAGCTTAAATGCTTCGGCAGGCGTTTCCTACAATAAGTTTTTAGCCAAAACAGCTTCTGATTCTGAACAAACCCAATGGCCAAGCTGCAGTAATCCTTCCCGAGGAAGCTGAGGCGTTTTTAGAAAAACTACCTATCAAAAAATTCTTTGGAATCGGAAAAGTAACTGCCGAAAAAATGAGTGGTCTAGGAATTCATAATGGAAAGGACCTAAAGCAGTTTTCCCTTCAATACCTCACCCGCAAGTTTGGGAAATCAGGCATTCACTATTTCAACATAGTCAGGGGAATTCATCTCTCTGAAGTCCAACCGCATCGAATCCGTAAATCACTCAGTGCAGAGAATACCTTTGAAAAGGACCTTATTGACTTTGATGCACTTCTCTAGCAGAACTGAGAAAAATCTATGATGAATTAATCAAACGAATCAAAAAATCCGGAATAAAAGGAAGAACTGTTACGCTGAAAATAAAATATGCTGATTTCACTCAACAAACTCGAAGCAAAACTCAGGAGCAATATCCGGAAGAAAGCCAAATCTGGGAAATAGCCCAAGAACTCTTGGCTCAAGAACCCTTCGAAAAATCAATCCGTCTGTTGGGTTTGGGGATCTCGAATCTAAATATCACCGAAGAACATCAGCATTTCGGTGAGCAGCTGAGAATTCCTTTTGAAAAATAAACTTCTATTCAGCACATAACTATATTCTAGCTTATTAGACAAGCTCTTACCTAGACATGAATTCACAAAATAAAAGAATCGCAGATCCTGCCATTTTGTCCGCATTTTCGTAATTTCGCCTTCCGAAAGAAGGAAAGAAGAAATTACATGAAATCGAGCCTGCCTGTGGCGGACAGGCATGACTCAAAAGTCATACACTGGCATTTCCCGATAGCTATCGGGGTTACGCTGCGAGATTCCATATGCCCTTCGTAAGACAGATTTTAGAAATATGAATAATTTGATTGCAGACATTGATATCATCTCAGGGGAAGAAGCACAAGCGTGCGACTTCAAAACTACCGTAGATGAGAATACCGGAAAAACCCGAAAACTATATATTGAAAGCTACGGTTGTGCGATGAACTTCGCAGATTCCGAAGTAGTAGCTTCCATTATGAAAGAAGGAGGATACGACACCACTTCTGATTTTTACCAAGCCGATGCTATTTTCCTTAATACTTGCTCCATCCGTGAAAAAGCTGAGCAGACAGTAAGAAAACGACTTACAGATTTTCAAAGAGCCAAAAGAGCTAAACCTTCACTCACAATCGGAGTTTTGGGATGCATGGCTGAGCGACTCAAAGAAAAACTACTAGAGGAAGAAAAGCTAGTGGATATAGTGGTTGGTCCAGATGCTTATCGTGATCTTCCAAACCTACTTTCTGTTGCAGAAGAAGGTCAAAAGGCGGTAAATACATTTCTTTCCCGTGAGGAAACCTACGCAGACATCTCCCCTGTCCGATTGAATTCCAATGGCATCACCGCATTCATTTCTATCATGCGTGGATGTGATAATATGTGTTCTTTCTGCGTAGTGCCCTTCACTCGTGGTAGAGAAAGAAGTCGCGATCCACATTCCATCGTAGCCGAAGCAAAAGACCTATTCTCTAAAGGCTACAAGGAAGTGACCCTTCTCGGTCAAAATGTCGATAGCTACAAGTGGTCCCCGGAGGAGAACAATAAGGCAAGACTAAACAAAAAAGAAGAAGAAGTAAGTACCGTAGTCAATTTTGCCAACTTATTGGAAATGGTAGCCTTGGTAGATCCCTCTCTAAGAATACGTTTCTCCACTTCTCATCCAAAGGACATTACAGATGAAGTCTTGTACACGATGAAGAAGTACGATAACATCTGCAAATACATCCATTTACCAGCACAAAGTGGTAATTCCCGCGTGTTGGAATTGATGAATAGAACCTACGATCGGGAATGGTATCTGGAAAGAGTTTCCAAAATCCGAGAAATTTTAGGCGAAGAATGTGGCATTTCCTCTGATATGATTACAGGATTTTGCAGTGAAACTGAAGAAGAGCATCAGGACACACTATCCTTGATGGACATCGTCAAATTCGATTTTTCTTACATGTTCTTTTACTCTGAAAGACCAATGGTACTTTGGCGGCAAAGAAATATGTCGATGATATTCCAATGGAAGTAAAAAAGAGACGTTTATCTGAGGTCATTAAAAAACAAAGTTCATCTTCTTTAGAGAGAAATAAGCTTGATTTGGGCAAGGAGCAAGTGATACTGGTCGAAGGCGCCTCTAAAAAATCAGCTGATGAATTCAAAGGAAGGAACTCAGCAAATAAAGTAGTAATCGTCCCAGCAGGTAATTATTCCAAAGGTGATTACTTAACCGTGAAAATTACTGATTGCACACCAGCAACCCTTTTTGGTGAGGTAATTGAAATAAACCCTCAATTATGATGATTACAAATCCGGAAGTACAAAGCGTCAAACAACGCTTCGGGATCATTGGAAATAGCCCCCTGTTGAATCACGCAATTCAGGTGGCGATGCAAGCAGCTCCCACCGATATGACAGTTTTGATCAACGGTGAAAGTGGTAGTGGTAAAGAGAGCTTTTCGAAGATCATTCATTCGCTAAGCCTTCGTAAGCATGGCAAATTCATAGCAATTAACTGCGGTGCGATTCCAGAAGGAACAATTGATTCGGAACTTTTTGGTCATGAAAAAGGATCTTTCACAGGCGCTCATGAATCCAGGAAAGGATACTTTGAGGTTACAGATGGCGGCTCAATCTTCCTCGATGAAATTGGGGAAATGCCTCTTGGCACTCAGGCTAGATTGCTGCGAGTTCTTGAAAATGGAGAATTCATCAAAGTGGGTTCTTCCAAAGTCTTGAAAACGAATGTCCGAGTGATCACTGCTACCAATGTGAAGCTTCTAAAGGCAGTAGAAAAAGGGAAGTTCCGGGAAGACCTTTATTACAGACTGAATACAGTTCCGATTTTTGTCCCACCATTGAGAGAACGAGGGGAGGATGTAGTTTTACTTTTTAGAAAATTCACTTCGGATTTTTCAGAGAAATACCACGTTCGCCCGATTTCACTCGACAATGAAGCCCAAGCTGCTTTGATGCGTTATTCCTTTCCGGAACATTCTGTCAATTAAAAAATATTGCTGAGCAAATTTCTCTTTTGGAAAGCGAACGAGATGTACATGCCGAAACCTTGTCAAGATATCTTCCGTCTGACAATTCTCGTCTACCTATGACGCTTCCCAACATGTCAAAAAACAATGATTCTTCAGATTTTTCTGAAAGAGATCTGTTATACAAGGTTCTTTTTGACATGAAAAAGGATATGAACGAATTGAAAAAACTAGTATTGGATTCCTACAAAAATGGAGGATTAAACCAATCTATCATTCAAAAGCATCAAAGCCTTTTCGAGGATATGGATAGTGGATTTGGCGCTCCAGAAAGCACAGAAACTAATCCAAGTTATGTTCCATTAGTGCTCGACTCGCAGAAATCAAATTCTGTTAACAACGATGACTATGAAGATGACGCGATCGAAGACATCATTCATGAGGAAGATGATAATTCACTATCTCTGGAGAAGAAGGAAAAGGAGATGATTCTAAGAGCTTTGCGCAAGCATAACAATAAAAGAAAATATGCTGCAGGTGATTTAGGCATATCCGAACGGACACTTTACAGAAAGATCAAACAATATGAAATTGACCAGTAAACTCCATATTCTAATTTGTGGATTAGCTTTATTTCTATTTCAGAGTTGCTCCGTAAGCTATAGCTTCACAGGTACGAATATAGATTATGACCTAGTGAAAACTTTTACAGTCGAGAATTTCTTCAATGATTCTGGAGGAGGACCTGCGAATATCGAGCAGCGTTTTACTGAAGCGCTTAAGGAGTATTACCAAAGAAATACCCAGTTGGAACTCGTAAGATCAAATGGAAACTTGCAGTTTATGGGAGCAATTTCTCGCTACACCACTACTCCACAGGCCGCAGTGACAAGTACTGATCCAAATCGCCCTGACCGAGCAGGAACGATGCGTTTGACTATTGTCGTGGAAGTGGAGTATATCAACACCACAAATGAAGAGGAAAATCTAAAAAGAGGATTCACCTTTTTCCAAGATTACGATCCGCGAACGACTACGTTCTTGGATGTTGAAAATGAATTAGTCGACGAAATATTCACTAATATCATACAAGATATCTTTACCGCCACAGTCGCCAACTGGTAATTTGCTTATATTCAGATTACAAGAGAGATATTCAGTTGAACGCAGCCCAATTTTTAGAAATAATCCATAAAAAAGATTCGTTAGAAAGTAATGAGGTAGAGCTATTAGAAAAGTTAGAGAAAAACTTCCCTTATTTTCTAATTCCACATATCCTCACTGCTAGGCATGAATATCAGCTGTATAATTCTAAAAACAGTTTCTCTCGAGGGTATGCAGCGATCAACAGCCCTGATAGAATTTGGCTTAAAGCGCTTATAGAAAATAACGTAGACACAGTCTATTCAACAAAAGATAATCACGAGATAGCAAGTGCTCCTGAAAAAAGGACGCTAGATCTAATAAAAAGTATTAGTAAAAAAGAAATTAAATTAGAATCGATAAAAGAGATCGAGGCTAGAGAGAATAATCAAAACTTAGCATTTGGCGGTGCAGCGATTAAGTTTAATCTTAGTGCTGCAACGATGCGGTTAACTATAGTCATTGATGTAGAATATATAAATGCGGAAAACGAAGAGGAGACGCTAATAAGTGACTTCACGTTTTTCAAGGATTATGATCCATCGACGACTACTTTCCTCGATATGGAAAAAAAGTTATTGGAGGAGATTTTCACCATCATTCAAGATATCTTCACATCGTCTGACTCTAGCGCATATTTCCCAACTAATCAATCTAAAAATACTATTCAAGTGAATGCATCCCAGTTTTTAGAAATTATTCAAAAATCAGACTCCTGTGATCGCAGCGATATGCTACAGTTGCAAAAAGTGTCTGAAAATTTCCCATACTTTCAGATTCCCCACGTACTCACAGCACGTTATGAAATTCAAAAAAACAACATAGAAAATTCCTGGTCTATAGGATATGCAGCGATCACAAGCCCCAATAGAATTTGGCTCAAAACTTTGGTGGAAAAGACCGAAGAAGCACCTACTTCTCCACAGGTGGCTACTCCAAAACCTGAAGAAAAGAAGGAAGTAATTGCGGAAATTATTGAGGTGGAAGCTAAACCTGAACCACCAAAACCAAAGCCAAGAAGAAGAAAACCTCCTAAAGACGATTTGATCGAAATGATCAAAAAGAAGGATAAAAAGGAAATTCTTGATGAGAAAAAGAAGGAGCAAATTGACCTAATCAAGGCTTTCAGCAAAAAATCCATCAAGTTGGCAACTATAAAAGAAATTGAAGCAAACCAAAATACGGAGAACCTGCAGCTGCTAGCACTCAGATTAATGACAACATGATTTCTGAATCCTATGCAAAGATTCTTGCCAATCAGGGTAAGAAGCAATTATCCAAGGAAATTTATGAGAAGTTGGTATTGAAGTTTCCGGATAAAAGGGCTTACTTTGCGGACTTGATTGAAAAACTGAAAGATTAACACCCATATTATATGTTTACTTTATTGATTACAATTATTCTAATTTTGGCCGTATTGCTAATCTTAGTGATTCTAGGACAAAATTCTAAAGGTGGAGTTGGAGCTGCATTTGGTGGTAGCGCCTCACAAATCATGGGTGTAACCCGAACTGGAAATGTGCTTGAAAAAGCCACCTGGGTATTGGCAGTCTCTATCCTTGTATTGTCTTTGGCATCTTCTGCATTCTATTCAGGATCACAGTCCAACCAATTCTCTTCTCCTAATATTGAGAATGCGAAGCAGCAAGTGGTAGCTCCTACTTTTGGCGAAGACGAAAGCCTTCTACCTGCCACTACTGAAGAAGCAACTACAGAGCCTGACACTACATCAGGTAACTAAGCAATAAAGTTCTATGGAATTTGAAAGTCTGCTCCCAAAGAGCAGACTTTTCTTGTTTTCAACCTATAGTGAGACAGACTTAAGCAAAAGTCTCTTACTGATAGGGACTAAAGTCTCTTCTATTGGAAATTCTCTTTGGCTATGAATTCTCCACGTAGCAGGGTTTGGCAGCTCCTTGATTTCACGCACCAGGTCATTTTTATTTGCTCTAACGTATTGACTAAGCTACGTTGGAACACCCCTACCAGCCACATGCTAATGCTAACGAAACTTTTCACCAGCGAAATGCAGTAAACTAGATTTATACCGGAAGGCATGAATATCCTGCTTTTTATCTCTGGTCATCAATATATAACCTTCCTGATTATAGATCGGCACAATCCCGACCGGCTCAAATTCAAGTTGCTCTTCCACGAAATCATAGATCGCCCTACCTTCATCTATCTTCGAAGTGATCTTGGGTAACGCAAATTCAGTGATTAGAGATAGTTCTTTCATGATTCCGTCCTCGCTGACCTTTGATTGATAATTCAACCTTCCTTTTTGAAAGTCGATAGAATCTAAGGTCTTGGGAAACAGGTTTGCCATCTCTTTCTTACCTGATTTTAATTCGTTCAAATCACGGTAATGATCAATCAACTCTGCAAGGACAGGATAAAGCTTCATCGCATTAAAATGCTTATTAGTTTCCTGTAAATAGGCCAACAATTGATACTTTTTATACTCAAAATCTATTAGGCCTTCTGTTATCCAGTTTTTAGGTAGTGATGTCATAGGGAATAGGTTTGGATATAAATTACGAATTTCTGACAAATTTGAAGCGATGAGAGCAAAAATGGCAGTCTCTCCTGCCAAAAAAAACTGGCTGTGGACACATTTTCCCCAGCTTTTACAGCCGATTTGTCAGCCTTTAGCCAGAATCCTTGCTTGGCACAGGAAGTGCTAATAGGCAATTACATTTTAATCTAACCTTAAACGAATTTATATTATGTCAAATGTGAACATCAAACCTCTTGCAGACAGAGTTTTGGTACAACCTGCTGCAGCTGAAGAGAAAACAGCTTCTGGACTTTACATCCCAGATACCGCTAAGGAAAAACCACAAAAAGGTACTGTAGTAGCAGTAGGAAATGGCAAAAAAGATGAGCCTCTAACCGTTAAAGTTGGTGATACTGTATTGTACGGTAAATATTCCGGTACTGAGCTAAGCGTAGAAGGCAGTGACTATCTTATCATGAGAGAGTCTGACATCTTTGCAATACTTTAATAAATCATCCTTAATCGTTAACTCAAAATAGTAACAATATGTCTAAGCAATTATTTTTCAACACAAGTGCAAGAGATCAGCTGAAGAAAGGCGTTGATGCACTTGCTGACGCAGTAAAAGTGACATTGGGTCCAAAGGGACGTAATGTGATCATTGATAAAAAATTCGGTGCACCTACCATTACTAAAGATGGTGTGTCTGTAGCAAAAGAAATCGAATTGGCTGAGCCAATCGAGAATATGGGTGCTCAGTTGGTAAAAGAAGTAGCTTCTAAAACTGCTGACAATGCAGGTGATGGTACTACTACTGCTACTGTCCTCGCTCAATCTATCTTCGGTGTAGGTATCAAAAACGTAGCTGCCGGAGCTAACCCAATGGATCTTAAGAGAGGTATTGACAAAGCAGTTGCTGCTGTTGTTAAGCAACTTCAAGCTGATTCTAAGCAAATCTCTACTTCTAAAGAAATCGCTCAAGTAGCGACTGTATCTGCTAACAATGACGAAGAAATCGGAACAATGATTTCTAACGCAATGGACAAAGTAGGTAAAGACGGTGTGATCACTGTTGAAGAAGCAAAAGGTACTGAAACTGAAGTTAAAACTGTAGAAGGTATGCAGTTTGACAGAGGTTACCTTTCTCCTTACTTCGTGACTAACACGGAGAAAATGGAAGTAGAATTAGAGCAGCCTTACATCTTGATCTACGACAAAAAGATCTCTTCGATGAAAGAATTGCTTCCAGTTCTTGAGCCAGTAGCTCAGTCAGGAAAAGGTCTAGTAATCATTTCTGAAGATGTAGACGGAGAAGCTCTTGCTACTTTGGTAGTGAACAAAATCAGAGGTGCCTTGAAAGTGGCAGCTGTGAAAGCTCCAGGTTTCGGTGATAGAAGAAAAGCTATGTTGGAAGACATCGCTATCCTTACTGGCGGAACAGTAATTTCTGAAGAAAGAGGTTTCAAATTGGAAAATGCTACTATCGACATGCTTGGTAGAGCTGAGAAAATCAACATTGACAAGGACAATACGACTCTTGTGAATGGTGCTGGTGATGCAGCTGCTATCAAAGGCAGAATCGCTGAAATCAAAGCTCAGATTGACAAAACTACTTCTGATTACGACAGAGAGAAACTGCAGGAAAGACTTGCTAAACTTTCTGGTGGTGTAGCTATCCTTTATATCGGTGCTGCTACTGAAGTAGAAATGAAAGAAAAGAAAGACCGTGTTGATGATGCACTTCACGCAACTAGAGCTGCCGTTCAAGAAGGCGTGGTAGTAGGTGGTGGTGTAGCACTCGTAAGAGCTGCCGAAGCACTTAATAACCTGAAAGGTCTTAACGAAGATGAAGATACTGGTATCAACATCATCAGACAGGCTATCGAGTCTCCATTGAGAACTATCGTTTCTAATGCTGGCGGTGAGCCTTCTGTAGTGATCAATAAGATCAGAGAAAACAAAGGTAACTATGGCTACAATGCAAGAACTGACGTCTACGAAGACTTGTTCAAAGCAGGTGTAATCGATCCTACTAAAGTAACTCGTTTAGCTCTTGAGAATGCAGCATCTATTGCAGCACTTCTATTGACTACTGAGTGTGTAGTAGCAGATATGAAAGAAGAATCTCCTGCAATGCCTCCAATGGGCGGCGGAGGAATGGGTGGCATGATGTAATCACTGGTTCACCATACTTTAAGAGGAGGTTCTAAAGAACCTCCTTTTTTATTGCCTGAGTATTAGCAGCTCCATATTTTAAATTTAAAAAAGGCGGTTAAACCTTTTTCTTGGATCAGTATTAATTGTATTTTGGCTTAGTCAATTATCCTTTTTTCTATTTCAATCCCATAAATGATCCAATTTGACACAATTTTTCTAGTGGATGACGACCCCATAAATAACCTTATTAATAAAAGGTTACTTGGAAAAGTTGGTATTACTGATAACATCATAGAATTTCTAGAAGCTGAAGAAGCTCTTAGCCAACTCAATGATATTGACCCAAACAAGTCTCTTCTTATTTTTTTGGACATAAATATGCCCGTTTTAAATGGGTGGGAATTCCTCAATAAATACCAAGAGGCTCACCCGAATAGACGTGATAAAATAGTTATTCTTTCTAGTTCTATCGATTATCAAGATAGATTTAAAGCTCAAGGTTATAAGATAGTTTCAGGCTTTTTAGAAAAACCCCTGACCTTTGAGAAAATTAAGACTCAATTAGAGAAATACACGAAAGAATAACCCCAGATTAGTTAATAATGGGTCCCAGTCTATCCCAAATGTCTCTGATCAAAAGAAATGGAACCAACGCATTATCTCCCGACCCACCCATTCTTATAATAACCAATCCTTCTGAGGGTACGACCATCAAGAACTGTCCATTTTTTCCCATAGCCTGGTACATATCTACAGGTGCATTAGGCACTAGCATACCTGGAAAAATTGTTTGAGTTTGTGGAATCATATAAGAACTCTGCCCATTCAGCCAAGTGAGGTATCCATAACTTCGATTCAGGGTTTGAGAGGATTTTGATAACTCATTGAAAAAGTCTCCTGACCAGATCTGAACTCCGTCCCAATCCCCCTTTGCAAGCAATAAAAGCCCAAATCTTGCAAAGGAGCGGGCGTCACTATAGAACACATTATTCTCGCCGGTTCTCTGCCAAAACCCTTTCATTCCTATTTTTCCACCCAAATTTTCATTGAAGAAATTTTGATAGCTTTGACCAGATGCATTTTGAACTACCTGTTCTAACAAAGTATAAGGAGCATTGTGGTAAGCCCATCTCTTACCAGGCTCAGCTAAAAACACTAAGGAAGAAGGCTTAGTCACATCTGAATTTGCTACTTCATCATCCAGTCCAGTGGTCATGGTTAGCTGATGAATTATTCGAATATCACGCTCTTGGTTGTTGGTGAGTGATGTCCAGCCTTCGCCAAGATATTTTTGCGTTCGGTCATTAGTTTTCAACAACTTTTTATTCTCAGCAATACCTACCAATGTAGCAGTGAGAGTTTTTCCTGCAGAAGCCCAATACCAATAGGAGTTTTCATCCATCTCTCCAGCACCAGTTAACTTTTTGCCCCAATATTCCTCAACTACTATTTTACCATCTTTGATAATGATAAAAGCTCTGGTATCCTGGGTAGGTAGCCAAGCTAGAAATTCCGCAAATTTCACTCCGTCCCATCCTAGGTCTGCTATGGGTTGCTTTTCCCAAATCGAGGATTCGGTCGGGGGAAAATATAGATTTGAATTGTTAGGCGCAGGTTTTTGAGCTTCCGCACAGGCAGCGATCAATACTACCAAATACGCGAGGATCAATATTTCTCTCAAATTCTTTACCACTACTTTCTTAATCAAAATCTTAAAAAGCCTCATTTTTATATTATTACAAATTAGATGTAAGAAGAGCAGATAGGTTTAATCGACCTACAAATTCAAGGTGAATCTTCTGGTCCAAAATAAGTCATAAAAAAGTAAATAAACCTATTTAATCTGTTCATCCGGCTTCAACTGATAGCAGCGTTCATGGAGCTCAAAACCAATTTTCTGGTAAAATTGAATAGAGCCTTCAGCGGAAAATAAAAATAGCCTGGCATCGGGAGCTAAGCTCCGGGCAAACTTGAGCATCCCCTTACCTATTCCTTCTCCTTGCCTAGCCGAAATGACTGCTAAGTCTGCTATAAAAGTTCTATAGGAAAAATCAGATAAACCCCGCAACACTCCAACCACTTGTCTTGAATCCCTTGCTACAATCACCAAATTAGAATTACGAAGCATTCTTTCTAAATGGTCGGGGTCATTCATGGGCCTTCTCTCCCCTAATCCTGAATCAGTCAGGACATGAATAAAATCCTGTAGGGGCAAGTTCTTTTCTATTTCATAAGAAACCATTATTTTGAGATATAATTAGTTAATAATGACAGGAGGAGCCGGCTTTATTTCTTCAGCAAACAAGTCTTCGAAGGAGAATCGAAATCTGGGAAAAATCCGTCCCAAATCATCAAGACCTGATGGGGTTACCCGTGAGAAAAATATGGACAAAGCTGACCTAAAAAGCATTGATGAAAGTATCAAGTATAGAAACAGCAGATATTCTTCTTTCTCTAGGAGCGGATACTTCTTCGCAATAATGGTGATCCTTATCTTGGTATGGCTTATCTGGACGCTCTTTTTTTAAATAGGTTAGTTTAAGACATCCTGAAATTCTTCCTTTTTCTTAAACATCGCTTTGGCGAATGGGCAAAGCGGAATGACTTTGATCTCTGCTTTCCGCACGTATTCTACCAGCTCCTTCAAAAGTTTTAATCCTATTCCTTGACCTTGAAGGCTATCATCAACTTCGGTATGCTCTATAATCATCTTTTTTGCACCGGCCATGACATAAACCATTTCTGCAAAGCGCTTAGCTCCTTCTTGGATGAAAAAAGAACCTCTTTTCCCATCAGTTTCATGTTCGATTTTTATTTCACTCATGGTTTAGCTCGTAGTTTTGCCTTCAGTCATTTCATCATAAACTTCGTCTACTGCCTCCCAAAGCTCAATGCTGTGTCCATCCGGATCGAGTATATGCACAAACTTCCCGTATTCTGTATCATCGATCTCATCCAAAATAGTAACTCCTTCTGCCTTTAATTCTTTCACCAACTCCACGAGATTTTCTACACGGTAATTGATCATAAATTCCTTTTCTGAAGGTTTGAAATAAGTAGTATCATCCTTCATCGGAGACCATTGGGTAAAGCCTTTTTGATTCGGATCTTCAGCACTTCTCCATTCAAAAGTAGCTCCATACGGGTCTGTATTTAAGCCTAAGTGTGTCTGATACCAATCTTTAGTCTTTGCTGGATCCTTGACTTTGAAAAATATCCCACCGATACCTGTAACTCGTTTTTTCATTTGATTTCTTGATTGTTTTGATGTATTAAGATAAGGATATTCACAATTCAAAAAACCGGCAAAGGAATTTCAGGATTAACTATGTGCAAATATTAGTACTGATCACTGAAACTGCCTACTGCATTCTAATTGGCCTCTTCAATCTTCACCTTAACCTTCTTCACCCGCTCATTCTTTAATTTTGGCATCAGCTTTTGTACCAAATTACTTTTCACTGCCACATAGGAAGCAAAGTCCATGATAGTAATCAAACCGATCTCAGAACTGCTCAATCCTCCCTTTTTAGTAAGCATTCCCACAATATCACCCTTGCTTACTTTATCCTTTTTGCCGGCACTTACATAGAGGCAAGTCCATTCTTGAGGAACAGGTGGAACGAGCTTCTCTCCCACTATATATTCTTCAATAAATTCTTCAATGTAATCTGGCCTGGATTCGTCATTTGCCAAAATCAGATATGACAATCCTTCTGCATGCATTCTGGCTGTCCTTCCATTTCTATGGATAAAAGCATCTTCTTTTGGAGGCAATTGGTAATGAACTACATGCTTGATCTCCGGAATATCAAGCCCTCGTGAAGCCAAATCAGTCGCGATCAAAAGATTCGTGACTTTGCTTCGGAACCGAATCAGGTTCTTCTCCCGATCGATTTGCTCTAAACCACCATGAAGAACCGAATGAAAATAGTCGTACTCATTCAGCAATGTGCTCAGTCTATCCACTGCATCCCGGTGATTGCAAAAAACGATACAGGACTCATCCTGAAATCCTGCTACCAAACGCATCAGCGTTTCCCCTTTTTCCTTGCTTGAATTATGGACAATCTTCAGTTCCAATTTGGACTCGACCACATCTTTAAGAAAATTAACCGTACGGTGATCTACAAAGGGAAGAAAGTCTGGTAGTCTTTTCAACACAGTCGCCGAAGTTAGCAAATGTCTTTGCTGACCATTCAAGGCTCCGAAAATAACTTTCAATTGCTCGTGAAATCCCATTTGCAAGGACTTATCAAACTCATCCAATACTACCGTCTGCACAGTTTTTGGATCGAAAGAATCTCTTTCTATATGGTCAGCCAGTCTTCCAGGTGTTCCGATAATCACGTCCGGTGATTCACTTAAGCTGTTTGATTCTAACTTGGAAGAATGTCCACCATAAACAGTACTGACTCGAAATGGAGCTTTCATGCCTTTGAAAACCTGCTCGATCTGGATCGCCAATTCTCTAGAAGGCACGATAATCAAGGCCTGTACTTCCCTTACATTTTCTTTCAGTGAATTTAAAAGTGGAATGAGAAAGGCAACTGTCTTTCCTGAACCAGTTGGTGATAAAAGTACGAGATGGGGATTTTTGGCTGCTCTGGAGATGAACTCAGTTTGCATTTCGTTGAGGCTTTCAATCGAAAGGCTTTTGAGATACTGGGCGGTGGAATTTTGTTGTTTTTCTAACACACACAAAAGTACCCATTTCTAATGAGCTAAGCGATCAATTCCCTACCTGCAGCTAAACTTCCTTTCCTTTCACCACTAAAAACCAATCTCCTTCTAGCCCCAAATAGCCATAGTCGTAGCAATAATGGTAGACGTTTCCTTTCTTGGTTTCGTAGAGATGGGTGAAATATTTGAATTGAAATCCATCACTCAACAGTCGCGCACGGGTTGTTTTGCCCATTTCCTCACCTTCAGGAATGATTGATTCCAGAATATTTCGATTCTTTTTCAGGCTGTGATTTACCCTTCGGATGTAATTGGTTGAAAAGGCATTCTGCTGATTGTTGTAGGAATTACGGCATTGATCATCACAGAACTTCTTATCAATTCTGCCTTGAATCACCGAATTACAGTTCAAACAGTATTTTTTCTCTATGGCCATATGCTAAAAAGTTTGAAGGAATTTAAATAAATAGTTTCTAAAAAAATAGCGGGAGGATTATAACTCCACCCGCCAAAATTCGATTTTAATCATTCTTTCACTAATTAAACCTGTAAGAAACTCCAGCAGTTACTGTCATAAAGTGAAGCCAATTTTTCACATAGCCATCTCCCGGCCCTGGCTCATCCTCAGAGGTCCCAACTGCTCCGCCGCCAAGGTAACGAAGATTGAAAAATGCATTTACGTCATTAGTCACTTTCAGTCCTGACCGGATGCTTGCATCCAAAATCGCTCCTTTCACCTCATTATCACTTCCATTCAGATAACTAATCGGAGCATAGATACCGTCTGCTTCAAGTTCTAAGTAAACCAACTCACTCAAATCATACCTGGAACGAACTTTCAGAGCTGGAACTATACCCACGTCTCTGTTGGTACGGAACCTTTCTCCATCGGTAGATTCAAATGTGATAGTAGCGTTTCTTAGCTGTATACTTCCCCCTACAGCCAAATCAAATTTCGGCTTGTTGGGAAGCAATTCCCTCAGATAACTAACTCTATAAAAAGGGAAATTATAAAGCAAATCCACAGAAGTATTTGCTGGATAGACTAAGTCGTCAACCACGATATCATCATTCAGCAAAACCTGAGTTTGAATAGTCAGAGGCTGATACAATAAAATAAATGTGTTGCGCTCCTTAATGTCCAATTCAAGAGAAAGCCTACCCACTGGAAATAGCACATTCTGTCCCCCATCTCTTTTATAATCAAAGTATGTCCCGTTTTCTCCAAACTGCACTTTATGGCTTAATACGGACAAAAAGCCTAATTCAGCCACAGCTCGGAATTCGAAATCCTTCTTTTCTTTTTCTTCCAAAGGATGTGAATTCTGAGCAAAAGCTGGGATGCATAACGCTAAATAAAACAGTGGAATTACAATTTTAACAATCTTCATAATAATAGTTAGTTAGTGGTTTAATCTTACCTCCATTAACTATAAACTAAGAATATTGTTACGTTTACTTCTCAAATTTTAAGGTGTTCAGATTAAAAGTGCTCCATATAGATATTGGCTCTTCTGTAACATATACGAAATAAACATCCCCAAAGTAATCCGTAGCTGGAATAGTAAAGGGAGCTGCAAACCAACCTACTTGCGGTCCTGACGAAGGCCTAGAATCTTTGGTTAAAATGCCGGATTCCGCAATCAACTCACCGTCTGGTGATCCAGCTCTGACCTGAAGCTTCCCTTTGGTATTTCCAGGCATGATAGCCAATGTGATTTGCTTAATCTGATTGAGATCAATATTTCTAAACAGCGAACCAGGAATTATTTGCTGTGAATTGCACATAATGTTCATCTTCAGGATTTGCCCTAGCCACATTTTCAATGCCATCAGCACTGTAAGCAGAAACAGTAGTATTTCTCAATTTCAGCTGATTAGTAGTTTTGATTGGCTTTATTCCATTTGCTCCTTGGTCCTCATAGGAAGCTTGAACCAAATAAAATCCTTCAGAATCTTCCGTGTTTTCAATCTGATATTTACCCGATGCCGGCAAACCAGAAACAGCATTTGGATTCGCTATGCTCAAAACAAAATCAACCATTTGCCCCACCATTTTTTCATCCAAATGAGAATGCCCAGGCATAAGTTGATCTCCCCAAACGCCGGAACCTCCATTTCTAACTTTGTTGATTAGATACGTTTTTGCATCTGGATCATTTTTGTATTTCTCCGAAACTGAGGTGTAATCAGGCCCTACAGATTGATTGCTAATGCCATGACAAGCTTTGCAACCAGCTTCATTGATGTACGTTTCTCCTATACTCAGCACCTCTTCGATGCCCCATCTCAATAATATCGTATCCACCTTCCAAGTAGTCAATACTGACTTTAATTTGTGAAGGGTCAATTTGCCCATCTTCCTTATCACTAGCAGTCACAGCATAATTGATGGCCTGCTTTCCAAAATAAAAGCTCTTGTTTCCAGCCCAATCTATGGACACTACAGGTGCTTCATTTCCGACCTTTATCTCCAAAAATGAAGTTGCATCCTCTCCCTGTTTATCTGTCGCGGTCAAAGTCACCTTATATACACCGGCTGATTCGAACGTGTATGATGGATTCTCTTCATTGGAAGTAAGTCCATTTTCTCCGAATTCCCATTGATAGGTAATCTTATCATCTGTATCTGGATCCTGAGTTCCTGCAGAAGAAAAATTCACCGTTAAAGGAGCAGCACCTTGGGTTTGGTCTGCAGAGATTTGCACGTATGGCTTTCTATTTCCTTCGGAAAAAACAATTCTATACAATCCAGAATCATCGTTATTTGCCCGCCAAAAAGTACCATATTCCAACACATATAAGGACCCGTCTTTGGCGAACTGCATGTCCATAGGCTTTTCAAAATGTGTTTCTGGCATGAAACGCTCCATGGTATCGTATTCAAAATTCTCCGTCAAACTAACTGTGAAAATCCAGTTTCTCATCCAATCATAGATAAATAACTTTTCATTGTAATATCCTGGAAATCTAACTTCTGAATCTTCATAATCTTCACGGTAATATACCTGACCAGCCATGGCATTTCGACCTCCTCGACCAAGCATAGGAAATTCTTCAGACTCAGCATATGGGTAATAAATCAATGCAGGATGAGCTTCTGGAAGGATTTCCATTCCGTTATTATTTGGAGAGGTGTTCTTAGGGGCTTTCGGATCGAATTGGAATAAGCTCTCTCCAGTTTCAAAATCGTATTTCCAATACGCATAATTATTTCCTACAAAATATGGCCAACCGTAATAGCCAGGACCAGTTGCTACGTTGATTTCATCATATCCTCTAGGTCCTCGACCTTCCTTATCCTCAGCACCATCGGGCCCCACTTCACCCCAAAACAAGTTCCCATTATGGCTATCGATAGAAAATCTAAAGGGATTCCTGTTTCCTTTGACATAGATCTCAGGGCGTGTTTTTGGAGTGCCTACAGGAAATAAATTCCCTTCAGGAATAGAATAGCCACCTTCAGGATTTGGCTTGATTCTAAGAATCGCTCCGCGCAAATCGTTGGTATTTCCCGAGCTTCGCTGGGCATCCACATTTTTGGGTTGATCAGGACGCTCATCGATAGGATTGAAATTACTAGACTCGAAAGGAGTAGTGTCATCACCGATGCCGAGGTATAAATTACCTTCTGAATCAAACTCCAATCCTCCACCGGAGTGGCAGCATCCTCTGGAACAGATCGATATCTAAAATTTTAACCTCAGAAGCTAAGTCAAGCTGATTATCTACGAAATCAAATCGGGAAATTCTATTTAGTGCAGCTTCATTTGCCGGAGCATAATAAAGATATAGCCAGTGATTCTCGGCAAAATTAGGATCTTTCGCCATCCCCATCAAACCATCTTCACGTTCTGGAAACACGTCTAGTTCACCTACTACAATTGTTTCTCCAGAATCTTCCTGATAAAGTTTAAGCAAACCGTGACGCTCTATAATCAATACATCACCGTTATCCAATACCTCTATCTCCATAGGTTCATTGAAATTCCCAGCAAGAGGTATTTTCGTGAAACGTGATTCATCAGGCTTTATAGTTGCAAATGGATCTTCTTGCTTTTTGTCACAACCCCAAAAACTCATAGCACAAACTGCAAACAGAATAAGATATTTTCTCATAGGTATTATTCAGACTTTTATCTAGGCGTGAAGGTATAGAAAACTGAAAAACACGCGCCAAGATTATGATTAAAGGTTTATAATCAAGACAAGAGAACCTCTCTTTCCAAAACAACCAACGAGATCGCTTAATGGTTTTACGGCCATTAAATACCAATAGTAAGAGTCATTGTTTGATAAACTTGACACTATTATTCGCCTCAGCAGTCTTCCAATACAAGTCAAGAAACTAGGAAAGGAGATTGATAACAAGATGTCATTGTTTTATTTAGCAATTAGACTCTTATAAAAAAAAATCATCTTTTATCCGCAAGCGATGTAGCACATTATTGTTTTGATACGTCTGACTAATACATACTTTTATACCACTAAACTCGAACTATATGAAATCCCTCTACTCCTCCGCGATTTTCTTACTTTCAGTTTTTGTTTTTTCTTCCTGCCATGATGAAATGAATTCTTCGTACACTTATCGGACAATGATGCCCGTCTATTACGAAATGAGCGATATCAGGGCAAGAGTCATTACTACCGAGCCGGCCCAACCGTTGGACAATCCTGGCAAAATCTACATTTATCAAGATTACCTTTTTATCAACGAACCCACAAAAGGTATTCACATACTGAATAATGAAAATCCTGCCAACCCTATCAATTTAAGCTTTATTCCAATTGCAGGTAACGTAGATTTAGCAGTAAACGGTAACATTCTTTATGCTGATAATTACGTCGACTTGTTGGCTTTTGACATTAGTAATATTGCAAACATTTAAACTTATCAAAAGGATAGAAGATGTTTTTACTCATATGTATTACCATCAAACCGGTGAAATTATCACATTTAAGGACACCGTACTGACTTCAGAAAACCCAAACTGGGGAGGAGAATTTTGGCTGATGAATTCCAGCATGAGCTTTTCTGCTAATTACTCCGCAGCGTCTCAAAGTTATGGTACAGGTGGATCCATGGCTAGATTCACACTTTCTAATGAGCATCTTTACGCTGTAGACGAATCTGACCTTACGGGTATTTGATGTTAAAACAGCTTCCAATCCCACTTTTGTAAAACCTATTGATTTGGGCTGGGGAATAGAAACTATTTTTCCTTTTCAGGACAAACTGTTCATAGGATCAAATGTAGGTATGCATATTTACGATGCGAATACACCTAATTCCCCTACTCGAATGGCTGTATATGAGCACGTACAAGCCTGCGATCCAGTCGTGGTTAATGAAGATTACGCCTTTGTAACCCTCAGAAATGGAACTGCATGCAATGGCGTGGATGAACTGCATGTCATCGATATTAATGACTTGTACAATCCAACACTAAAAAAATCTTACCCTATGCTTAATCCTCACGGTTTAGGTTTGGCAGGCAAACTTTCTCTACATAGCGGAAGGTGCGCACGGTTTAAAAAGCTTCAATGCAACTGATGTTATGAACATAGATCAAAATCAACTTGAATTCTTGACCGATCAAAAGTCGGTCGATTTGATTCCGGGGCCTAAATCCCTAATTGTTATTGGCCCAGATGGCGTATGCCAATTTGACTACAGCAATCCAGCTAAACTGAAAAAACTTAGCTGTATCCAAGTCACAAATCCTACCCAGTTTTATTGATAGGTAGATGTTTCGAAAAGCTAAACTCATATGTATTGGTTTACTATTCCTGAGTTTTAAAAGTTTGGCTCAGGAGAAGAAATATTTCGGGCAAACTGAAATTGGGATCTTATTTGGCAAAAGTGAGGAACAATGGGATGGAAATCAGGAAGAGCGGACAGATTTAACACTCCTCACCTATCATGGAATGAAGATCACTCGAAGTCATGTGGTTGGTTTTTCGGTAGGACTGGATCAATATGATGGCATTGCTATTTTACCGCTTGCATTTGGATACCGTGGATTTCTGGGAAAAGAAGGTAAACCGAAAATTTTTGGAGGGATAGATTTGGGTTATGGTTCGGCTATGCTGGAAAAAAGGGAAGAAACTGAATGGAGCAAAAGCTGGTATAGAGGAGGATTAATGTTTAGCCCTTCGGTAGGATTCAGCTTTCCAGCCCGAAAAGGAAACTCTGCCCTTTCACTTAGCGTGGCATATAAGCGGCAGGACATTTCCTATTTCCAAGGCATTTTGACCGGACCTGGTGCTCAAACCATCGTCTCCACCCAGCTACCTCCTGGATTCAGCTCCTTGTCAAAAACTGAAAATTTATATAGAAGTTTTGTACTTCGTGCGGGATTGATGTTTTAGAATCTACCTACCACAAATCTCCCGATACGGACAGTACTCGCATTTCTTCACATCTTCCGTTTGGTCAAATGGAATTTCAGGATTGTAGATATCCTCCAAAAGTGATTTAAGACCTGCCCTATAATCTTCTTCAAATTGTCTGTAATCATCAACTTCAATTCCTGTCTTATAAGGCAGTTTCTGTTGTAAATAGGAATTGAAATACATCCCCAAACATTTCCCTTAGATTGAAAATCGCAGGTTTAAGAGGCAAGGTATTGCTAGGATTTGTAGCTTGATAGATCAATCCATAAAACATCGTTTGCATCGCTGCTTTATTTCGGGACTTATGCTCACGATCAAAAAGTGACTCCACATCAGGGAAAGTCTTATTGTCCTGACCTGATTTGTAATCGATCAGCCTTACAGAACCGTTATGCTCATCCACACGGTCAATGATTCCTTTTAGAGACACCGTCTGCGTTCCAGCCGAGGTTTCAATAGGCAGGCCTGCAGTATATTTTTTCTCTTTCTCAAGAGAAATCAGCTTAAATGGCGCAGAAGCCTCATCAATTTTCAATATCTGATGCAGGTATTTCTGCAGCCACATCACGCGCAATTGCCATTTGCCCATTAAGTTTTGTATCTACTTCATCTTCTAAATGATAGAATTGGCGTATGGCTTTTTCAATTGCCGGAAACACCCAATTCTTACTCAACTCATCGAAATCTGTCTTTTCAAGCAAAGTTCTATTCTTTCGCTTCGCAAAATCCTGATACAAAATCTCCATGCTCAAATGTGCAAGATTCCCGAAAACAGCGGCATCAATCTCCTCACTTACCTCCTGCTTTTCCTGAATATTTGCCAGGTACTGAAGGTAGAATTTCAGCCTACAATCCAGAAATACGCTTAGCGCAGACGGTGAAAATGAAGTCTTCGATTGTCCATGCTCATCGAGCAGATATCTGTCCAGCAAACCTAAAACTTCAGAATCCTTTTGGATCGTAATCGCTTCCGGAGATTTCTGATCGATGGGTATGAAAACAACCTCTTCCTCCATCTCTCTTCCAAGCTCCACACCCATTTGCTGCATGTAACGGCTCTTTTCTCCTGCTTTTCCCTGATCCGAAGCTGTAGTATAAATCATATGAACTTCCTCCGCACTATGCAATAATCTATAGAAAGTATAGGCATAAATAGAGTCATTCTGCTCTTGCACTGGCAAGCCAAAGGCTTTGCGAATATTAAAAGGAATCATGGAAAATCAGACCTGCTGAAGGAGGAAAGCTATCCTCATTCATATTGCAAATGATCACTCGCTTGAAGTCAAGGTTTCTGGATTCCAACACGCCCAGCATGATTTGTAAACCTTGAAGTGGCTCACCTTCAAAAGGCAATTTGACCTCCCGAAAAATTTGACGAAAAAGGCGAATAAAGAATTCTCTATTAATGGAAAGAATATCCTGACCTGCAAAAATCTCACGTAATCTCGTAAGTTGCTTGAAGCATTGATACGAATAAGAACGCTGCAAAGGCTCATCCTTCAATCGCTCAGCCAAAGCTTCCATCAGCTTAGCCAGATAGGGAAAAAGAGAATCATTCTCCAACTTTTGAAAGATCAATTGAAACAACCCACCTCCTTTGTGAAGCTTTTCTGCTGAAACATGAATCTGGTTCAAAAGCTGCATTTCTTCCATCAAGTTCTCAGCAAATCCCGGATTTGCACTTTTGAGATAAATGGAGCTTAGGAGATTTTTAACTGCAGTATGATAAAACAATACTTTCCCATCCTCTTCTTTGATGAAGCGTTGCATCTCCAGCACAGCTTCCAAAAAGGAGTAAACCGGCGCATTTTTCACAGGATAACCCATGGTAACGTTCACCTTATCGACTTGCTCAGGCAATGTGTGAAGGACAGGAAAGAGCATCTGCTCGTCTGGCAAAATAACCACAGTTTCTTCCCATGCTTCCCCAGCTGGAATCTTCTCTAGGATTGAACCAACCAAATTTGCCTGATTGGTCTTCAGAGGAGTTGCGTAGGTCTTGATCCTTGCCTTCCTATCATCAATCTGGGTAGGAATGTGTTCCGGAAAAGTTGGTCCAAAGATCTTGTCCTTTTGATAATCACGGAAAAACAAACCTGCTTCTTGGACTTTATCCTCTAAATAATAGGCATCAATATCCCAGTAAATCTTTGCCTCAAATTCAGTGATATAATGTTTGATCAAGACTTCTTCAGTTCCTGTGAAGGCATTAAACCCCACAAAATGATGTACTTTCTCAGGTCGAGGAATGCTCTCCAAACCCTCCGCAACTTTTCTATACAACATCCCAGAATAAGCCAAACCGGATACTACAAGTGAAGCCTGAAAACTAGTGTAAAGCGGACTTAGCAATTGCCAGAACTTCAAAAACTTTTCCTGATGATCCCTATCCTGATTTACAAATGATGCCCAAAATTGCCGAATCAAAGCAATTTGACTCTCAGTCAGAAAACTCAAATCCGACTCTAATTCCTTGATTTCAGACAAATGATGGTAGAGCTTACCAGCATCCGCCATGAACTGATCCACATCATTGAAATCCTTCAGGATCATTTCTCCCCAGAAATAGAATCGATCGAAAGTTTCGGCTTCTGGATTAAGATCCTGATATACCCGATACAATTCAAAAATTAAGGTCAAATCATCAGCAGGTCTGTTTCCTGCTAGATCATAGAATATCTCTTCGATAGTCTTCACTTCAGGCATCCACGTGGGTTCGCTGATCAGACTCCCAAGGTGTTGAGTGAAAAATAATCCTGCTCGCCTATTAGGCAAAACTACGGTGAGCTTTTGCAGATCAACTCCACTTTCGAGGATTTCTTTGGCTGTATTTCTTAAAAAACTATGCATTGATTTCCTCGATTACTCCTGTTTCTAAATAACATAAATAGCCCTTTGCTGGCTTCTGTGATAGCTTTGACACCAATTCCATATATTCTCTCACTTGATTGGCATAGCGACTTTGAGCCTCACCCGTTTTAAAATCCACGATCACAGCTTCATTTTCATTTAGGATAATTCGATCTGGCCTTTTCTGCTTTCCTCCTGGTAAAAGAATCCCCTGTTCTGCCAATAAAATCCCTTTGGTGTCAAACAGCGAAGCAAAAAGTGAATCCATAAATAAATGCTCTAATTGCTGCTCGACTAGCTGTTTTTCCTCCTCGTTCAATCTTCCTTCAAAATAGAATGACTGCAAATTCTGTAATGATGAAGCCTTGTCGACAGACAATTCCAATATCTCATGCACAATCAAGCCAAACTTCTGTTTCTTCCGCTGCTCCATTCCTTCCATCGAAAAATCAACCGCATATTTCTTTAGCGTAAGCACTTCAGCCCAGTTTTTATATGCCCATCGAAGTTCCGGAGATTTTCTAGGAAGTATTGATTTCACTTGATTTACAGGCCATTCGCCTAACTCAAACACTTTTGACTCTGAGTCATAATGAGAAATCAAGCTTAAATTATCCTCTGAACCAGTATGAGATTGAACTAATTGTTGAAGTTGAACTTCGATTGAATTCTGCGAACCAATTTTCTCCTTGTATGGTATAAAACCAAAAAAGACATCCTCTGCTCTTGTTAGCGCCACATATAGCATATTTAAGCTGTCCAAATAGGCCATCGTAGCTTCATCAGCGTAAGTAGCGCTGAAGTCAGAATTCGCCAAATCCCCACTTAATGTCAACGGAATAATAGCAGAGAGCCCTTTCTTTCTATCCTCAAATGGTGACCACACCACATTGCCCTTCGTAATATCAAAGATCGTCCACTTAAGGAAAGGCATCATAACTACCTTAAATTGCAGACCTTTTGACTTATGAATTGTGAGAATTCGCATTGCATTATGACCATCAGGGATTTTGACGGTGCGCTTAGTCTGATTGGTTTCCCACCATTCCAAGAAACCGCTCAAATCCGCCCTGTTATTGGCTGTGAAGTCATATACAGCCTCCTTAAATCCCGAGATATAAGCCTTTTTCAGGCCCAACTCCATCAATCCAAGCACTTTGATCAACTCCTCTAAAGCCTCCATTAGTGGCAACTGAAGCATCAAAATTTCCTCTTTCCTGGAATTGCTTAACCTGCTTTTCAAGAAAGTCTGGCATCTTCTCCAAAGCAAACAATTCGTGATCTACGGGAGCGTCCATTAGCACTGCCAGATAATACCACATGGTTTTATACTGAACTTTATCGGCTGGATTGTGCAAGTAATTGAAGCCAGAAACAAGTGCTTTCACTGAAGCCGACTTATTTAAATACATAGACTCATCGGAAAGTACATCGAAGCGGTATGCAGTGTCAGGATGCTCCGCCGCATAGCTCATCATGCAATCTGCTATCGCTTCACCCTCTGATCTTGTTCTCACTAGAAAAGCGATATCCTCCAGTTCATATCCATGATCCTGCAACTCCATGACCCGCTCAGGCAATTTTCCTAGAACGATCTCATCGAACTTACCCACCTCTTCTTCATCCTTGGGATCGATAAATTCCAGTTTAACCTTTCCCTTAAAAGCTGACTTTTCCTTTTTAGGGGAAATTTTCTGAAAAGAATCGGTATAAGCTTGAGAAAGAATTTGCGCATTTTCAACTCCATAACTTGAACCCAAAACCTGCTCCATTGCCCGTGGCAAGGCCTTAAAAACCGCATTATTGAAGTTGATGATATTGGGAAGGCTGCGGGAATTCGTGTCCAGATTCTCCAATTGTATGCTTTCCTTTCCAATTTCATCCTCCACCTGTGAAAGCAATAATTTCATCTCACCACCTCGCCAGCGATAGATCGATTGCTTTACATCTCCTACCAATAAATTGGTTTGGCCTTGACCAAGGGAATTTTCTAGCAGAGGTTTGAAACTATCCCATTGAAAACCTGAGGTATCCTGAAATTCATCAATCAGGTAGTTCTTGTACTGATTGCCGACTTTCTCATAGATGAAAGGCGTATCATTTCCTTTGGTGATTTCCTTTAGAAATTCATTTGCATCGGAAATAAGTAGAATATTTTCCTCGTCTTTGATTAGCGTAAGTTCGTCTAGAAGATTCCTAAAAACCCCATAGACATAGCTGTTCTTTGCAATGGCCTGAAGTGTATTCCACTTACCTGTAAGAACCAAAATTTGGTGGAAAATCTGATTTAAACCTTGATCGTAGGCAGATAGAATAGCATCCGTTTGCTTACTTGTTTTGGTATGCCAGCTTGCGGGATTGTCTATTTTAGCTAATGTCGCGGGTGTAAGCTCGGGAAGGGGATTGCTTCGATCACCAAGCTTGTCCAATATTTTGATAAAGCCTCGATTAAAATCCGACCATTCCAATCCATTTGCAATGCGAATAGCTTCCGCTTGCTTACCTAACTCTTTTGCTAAGTTGACAATCTCATTTTTACGCTCCCTTACAAAAGACTGTAGTAAAGTGATATTTTCTTTATCCTTCAGAAACTCCTTGATTTCAGGAGCATATTTTTTAAAATCTTCCTGAAAAATCTGCTGACCTAAGCCCCGGATATTTCGTCTAATGTCCCAGGATTTTCCATTTTGGATTTGCTCGTAGGCATAGTCCACCAACCACTTGTGCAGAAATTCATCCTCCATTACAAGCATTACTACCCGATCCACCACGCGCTCCAAAACTGCAGTTTGATCCAATTCCACATCAAATTTGGCATTTAGGTCAATCTCCCGGGCAAAGGCTCGCACCACTTTTTGGAAGAAACTATCGATGGTACTCACAGAGAATCTTCCATAATCATGAAGAATCGCAGTGAGCGTCTGCTGAGCCAATAGTTTTAGGCCGGCTTCATCCACTCTCAAGGTGCTCATCAGTTCAGAATCCATCTTTTCATCTGGATTCACTTGATTCCGCAGGCGTTTCAGTTCTTCCACGATCCGCTCTTTCATCTCCTGTGTAGCCTTATTGGTAAAGGTCACAGCAAGGATTTGCTTGAAAGCATGCGGGCTCCTAAGGGCAAGTTTGAGGTACTCCAGCGTCAGCGTGTAGGTTTTCCCAGAGCCCGCTGAGGATTTGTAAATGATAAAGGGTCTTTGATCCATATAGAAAAAGTAAGGGAACTAAGATAAGGAAGGAAGTCAGTTTCAAGACTATTGAATTCAAGCTTTGACGAATATTGTCGGATATAAATGCAGCAAGTTCACCAGTTCAATGTTTAATAAAGTCTTGGATTTAGCAATGATTTTTCGATCTTTTAACCTCAAACCCATAACCTATGTACAAACCTATTTATCTGTCAGCCATACTTTGGATCTGCTTTACAGTTTCTTCCCTAGCCAACGACGGCTACAAACTCTGGCTAGATTATCAGCCTATCAGCGATTCCCAATTAAAATCTCAAGTCGAACCTTTGCTCTCTGGAGTCTACTTTTTCGGGGAAAATCCGACCTACGAAGCCATACGAAATGAGCTGAATCTAGCTTCCAAAAGTATGCTTGGCAAAAGTCCGATTTACACTAAAGAGCGATTGCAAAACACAAAGCTTTGGATAGGTACACGAGAGCAACTTTCGCAGGTCTTATCTCTTGATCAACAAACCCAAATCAAGGAATTAGGAAGCGAAGGATACTGGAGAGGCCAAATAGAACTAGATGGAAAATCCTTTTATGCCATCGTGGGAAACCAACCTATCGGAGCACTTTATGGAGTCTGTAATTGGCTAAATTCTATTCAAAGTACAACTTTCGATAAGTCCATAGAAATAACTGACAGTCCGAAGATTAAACTTAGAATGTTAAACCATTGGGACAACTTGGATCGCACCGTAGAAAGAGGCTATGCAGGATTTTCTATTTGGGATTGGCATAAGCTTCAGGCTACGTTGATCCACGCTATACTGACTACGCCCGGGCAAATGCTTCCATTGGAATCAATGCAGTTTCGCTGACCAATGTGAATGCAAATGCCTTGATTTTGACCACCGATTTCATGAAAAAAGTGAAGGTGTTGGCAGATATTTTCAGACCATATGGCATCAAAGTTTTTCTTACCGCCCGATTCTCCGCACCGATTCAACTCGATGGTCTGAAGACAGCTGATCCATTGGACCCAGAAGTGATTGCTTTCTGGAAAAAGAAGACCGATGAGATCTATTCTTTTATTCCGGATTTCGGAGGATTTCTGGTCAAAGCAAATTCCGAAGGACAACCCGGTCCGCATGAATATGGAAGAAATCATGCCGAAGGAGCAAATATGCTGGCTGATGCACTAGCGCCTCCCGGAGGAGTTTTAATATGGAGAGCTTTTGTCTATTCACACGAAGATGATGTGGACAGACACATGCAGGCAAATAATGAATTTGAGCCTTTGGATGGAAAATTCAAAGACAATGTGATCATTCAAATCAAAAACGGCGCGATAGATTTCCAACCGCGAGAGCCTGTTCACCCACTTTATGGTGCGATTAACAAAACCAATGTAGGCATGGAATTCCAGATCACTCAGGAATACTTGGGTCAAGCTACCAATCTTGTGTACCTCGCTCCTATGTGGGAAGAAGTGCTCAAAACGAAAACCTTTCGCCCAACTCCTAACTCGACAATTGCAAGTATATTGGAAGGAAAAGAAAGCGGTCAGAAACTGACCTTAATCGCTGGAGTTTCCAATATTGGAACAGATCGAAACTGGACTGGTCATTTATTTGGACAGTCAAACTGGTATGCTTTTGGACGACAGGCGTGGGATCCAAATCTGGAATCCAAGCAAATCGCAGATGAATGGATCAAACTGACATTTGGCACAAACCCCGATGTGCTGTCAAAAATTGAAGATATCATGCTTTCGTCTCATGAAGCAGCTGTGGATTATATGACTCCTCTTGGTTTGCACCATATTATGGGCAGAAGCCATCATTATGGACCTGGACCTTGGGTGATGGGCGGCAGAGCTGATTGGACTGCCCCATATTATCATAATGCCGATAGCTTGGGAATTGGATTTGACAGAACCACTGCAGGAAGTGGAGCCCTTGATCAATACGCTCCTGAGGTCGCTAAAGCATGGTCAGATCCACATCAGATCCCTGAGAAATACTTGCTGTGGTTCCACCATGTTCCCTGGGATTTCGAGCTAAAAGACGGAAACACACTTTGGGAAGGAATCGCCTATCACTACGACAGAGGGGTAAAAAAAGTAAGGAAAATGCAGGAAATTTGGGCAAGTCTGGAATCGGAAATTGATCCAGCTGAGTTTGAACATGTGCGACAACTTTTGGAAGTTCAGAAAAAGGAAGCTGAATGGTGGAGAAACGCTTGCTTACTATACTTCCAAACCTTCTCTAATCGTCCATTTCCAACTGACATAGAGCAACCTGAGGGAGATTTGGAATATTACAAAAGTCTTCAATTTCCAAATGCTCCGGGGATATAGAATTTGAAATTATTGTTTTGAGATTTGAAATTTCCTCGGAAATAGGCACTAATCGTTAACTAGTTCGGTTAATTTCAAATCTCAAACTTCAAATTTATGAATGATTACACCATACCCGCCGCCACCCGCATAGGTCATATTCATCTTAAGGTTTCCGATCTTCAACGTTCTCTTGATTTCTATCAGGGTTTGCTAGGCTTTGAATTGGTCACCATGTACGGACAGGATGCAGCATTTATTTCTGCTGGAGGATATCATCATCATATTGACTGAATACTTGGCAGAGTAAAGGTGGAAAACCCGCTCCGAAGAACACGGCGGGACTTTTTCATACGGCTATTTTGCTGCCAACAAGACGGGATCTTGCTGTTCTTTTGAAAAGACTACTCGATGAAAAGTATCCGCTAACAGGTGCTGCTGATCACGGCGTTTCTGAAGCAATTTATCTTGACGACCCAGATGAAAATGGCGTGGAATTGTATTGTGATAGGCCTCGTGAAGAATGGCCATTGAATCCAGATGGAAGTATTCAGATGTACACCAGACAATTGGATATTAACGGATTACTAGCCGAAATTTAACCCTTTGAGTAAGGGTCAATAAAACGACTCCCAATCCAAGCTACGATCAGCTTAATGACTTCCTCCCTATCCAAATCATTGATCAATTCATGAAATCCTCCTGGAAAAACTTTTAGCGTTTTATCTGCTGAAGTAGCTTTTTCATAGAGCAATTCTGAACCCTTTAGATTAGTAAGCCCATCATCAGAACCGTGGATTAGTAAAACTGGCAATTTGAATTTTGAGGCGTTTGCTTGAATAAACCGCATCATTTGAAGCAGTTCATATCCGGTTCTGGCGGGAACAGCATCTGTGTAAACCAATGGATCATTCAAATACTTTTCTACTTCCGCAGGAATTCTGGAAATTTTTTGGGCGTCGAGTTTCAGCGCTTTCAATTTGGGAAAGTACTTGCTGATCACACTAGACATAGCAATCAGGATTTTAGAGGTGCCCTCTGCCTCTTTTATCGCAGGGGAACTCAATATTATTCCTTTTGTATCTGGATTATATTTTAGGACATAAGCCGCCACCAATCCTCCGCCCATACTATGCCCATAAATGAAAGCAGGAACTCCAGGCACGTAGCTTTTCACCTTTCCAAAAAGGGAATCTATGTCTCTCAAATAATCTTCATAGGATTCAAAAAAGGCTGTGGGATCACCTTTCACAGATTTTCCATGCCCTCTTCCATCAAAAGTAAAAACCGAAACACCTGACGCATTCAGTTTTTCCACTAGATGCAAATACCTCGAACTATGCTCTCCTAAACCATGGACTAGCAATAATGAAGCCTTGGGAACGTCTACCATCCAAGCCTGGAGATAAAGTTCTATGCCATCATGGGTTTTGTAGGTAGTTTCGAGATGTTTCATGAAAGTAATATAAGGTTTGGATTGATAAGTTGCACAGAAAATCGAGAGCTAAAAAATCGCTTTCATTTCCTGACCCACAACCCTGATTTGATTAGCAAAACTTAACTAAAGATTAATCTCAATGCAATATCATTTTCTTAAATTGAGCTAACTATTAAAAGGTAGATTCTCTACCTATTTTTCAAACCAACAAAATTTCAAAACGATGAAAAAGATATTATTCCTGACTGGGGATTTTGCTGAAGATTATGAAACTATGGTTCCAGTACAAATGCTGGAAATGGTAGGCTATGAAGTACATTCTGTTTGTCCAGGAAAGAAAAAAGGCGAAACAATCAAAACGGCGATTCATGACTTCGAAGGAGATCTGACTTATACTGAAAAGCCAGGCCACAACTTTATGCTGAGCTATTCTTTTGATCAAGTTGACGTGGATGACTATGTAGGCCTGGCAATCGCAGGTGGACGCGCACCGGAATACTTGAGATTGAACAAGAAACTTCTTGAGATCGTGAAGCACTTCTTTGACACCAACAAACCAGTAGCAGCTGTTTGTCATGGTATCCAGATTTTAACTGCGGCGGGAGTTGTAAAAGGTAGAAAGCTGACTGCATATCCAGCTGTAGGCCCTGAGGTAACTATCGCTGGTGGAGAGTTTCAGGATATTCCAGCCACAGATGCTTACGTCGATGGCAACCTAGTAACATCCCCAGCTTGGCCAGGTCATCCAGCTTGGATCCGAGAGTTTCTGAAAGTATTGGGTGCAAAGATTGAGATTTGATAATATGTTTGGTGTCGGATGTCCGATGCTTTACTACTCAGATAATCATGAGCCCTTTCAGGATTATCCAGAAAGGGCTTTTTCATTCTATTTCATATGTAACGAATTCAATTATTGAGTAATTTGTCACACTATGCCTACTGTCCTTAGAGAAAATGGATATCGATTTTTCTTCTACAGCAATGAACATTTGCCGAAACATACTCATGTGGAAAAGTCAGGTTTTCAGAAATCCGTATATAAATTGAATTAAACGTTCTACTAATTGATCAAAAATGGGATGAGTACTTTAACTAAATTCAAATCAAACCAAGCATCTAGCCTTTCCTTTTCCGATAGCAAAATGAAAATTAGTATGGAAGATGGAAGAGAAATAAGTATTCCATTAGAATGGTTTCCTACTCTCAAAAATGCCTCCGACGCAGAATTAAATAACTGGCGATTTATTGGTGATGGAGAGGGAATTTACTGGGAAGATCTAGATGAAGACTTATTGATAAGTGAATTGATTTCCTAAAATTCTACTAGATATAAAAAAGCCAAGAATCAAAACCAATCAGGTCTCGATTCTTAGCTCCCATGTCTTGATTCTCCGACTTTAGACTTTAGATTTTTCACTTTAGACTTTTTACGGTATCCACTTATTCTTCCCAAAATCAGGCTTTCTCTTCTCCAAGAAAGCATTTCTACCTTCCTTAGCTTCCTCTGTTCCGTAGGCCAAGCGCGTTGCTTCTCCAGCAAAAACCTGCTGGCCAACCATGCCGTCATCAGTCAGGTTCATCGCAAACTTCAGCATTTTGATTGAAGTTGGAGACTTGGCTAAAATCTCCTGAGCCCACTTGTAAGCCGTTGACTCTAATTCAGCATGCGGAATCACTGCATTCACCATTCCCATTTCGTAGGCTTCCTGAGCAGAATAGTTTCTACCTAAAAAGAAGATCTCACGTGCTTTCTTCTGCCCAACCATTTTGGCCAGATAAGCTGAACCATAGCCTCCATCAAAGCTGGTCACATCAGCATCAGTTTGCTTAAAGATCGCATGTTCTTTACTTGCCAGTGTCAAATCACAAACTACGTGAAGGGAATGCCCTCCTCCTACTGCCCAACCGGGTACCACGGCAATTACAACCTTTGGCATAAAACGGATCAGGCGCTGAACTTCCAAAATATTCAACCGGTGATAGCCATCTTCACCCACATAGCCTTGATTTCCTCTAGCTTTCTGATCTCCGCCAGAGCAAAATGCCCAACCTCCGTCTTTTGCTGAAGGACCTTCTCCACTCAGTAAAACTACTCCAATGGAAGTATCTTCTTGCGCATCGTAAAATGCATCATATAATTCGGCAGTAGTTTTTGGTCGAAAAGCATTTCTAACCTCAGGACGATTGAAGGCAATCCTAGCTACGCCATCGCATTTCTTATAGGTGATATCTTCGTATTCTTTTGCTGTGATCCAGTTCATATCTTTCGATTTGGGTAAAAATCTAATTCTTTTGCAAGATAACAGGCTTCCCTGAATTTTGAAGCCAGGATTACTACCTTCGGAAAAACCACTATAATCTCACATGTTTCAACTTAGTTTCGGCAGTCATACTTATCAGAAAAAAGAGGATTTCGACCAAGAATTTACTGATTTACCTGACTTTGCGATAGGTGCATTGAAATTCTGTAATGACTGGTTTTCGGAGAAAGAAAGCTTTGTACAGCAAACCTCAGGGTCAACTGGAATTCCAAAGAAAATTGAGATTACAAGAGCTCAGATGATTGCAAGTGCAAAAGGGACGCAAGCTTTTTTTCAAACAGATCAGAGCACCAAACTCCTTTGCTGCCTAGATCCATCCTATATCGCTGGGAAGATGATGCTCGTTCGTGCTATGGTCTGGGGTTGTCAAATTGAGTTAACTGAACCTAAGTCAAATCCTCTTTCAGAAATTGTAGCTATACCCGATTTTGTTGCGATGGTTCCCCTTCAAGTTGAAGCATGCCTTCGAGAAAAATCTTCGCTGGAGAAGCTTAGAGCTGTAAAAAACTTACTAATTGGCGGCGCTCCTGTTGGTTTTTCTTTGAAAGATGAACTGGTTAAAAACGGCATTGAAGCTTACCAAACCTATGGTATGACGGAAACCGTATCTCACATCGCTGTAGCAAAAATCGAAGAAGGAGATTTGATTTATCGCGTTCTTTCAGGAGTTGAATTTGGAGTAGATGAAAGAAATGCCCTATGGGTAAAATCGGCTTCGAGTAACAATGAATTAGTCAAGACAAATGATTTGGTCGAGCTAATCCATCAAAACTCTTTTAAATGGCTAGGAAGAGCTGACTTTGTCGTCAACTCAGGCGGAGTCAAGCTTCATCCAGAACTATTGGAATCAAAAGCTGAAAGTACCATTCATCAATTCTACCCAACTGCTTCATTTTTCTTTTTTGGAATGAAAGATGTAATACTAGGTGAAAAATTATGTTTGGCAGTAGAGTCAACTAATATCAACAAGGAAGTAAGTCAGCAACTTCTAAAAGCGCTAAAGAAAGTCATGAACAAATATGAAATCCCGAAAAACACTTTTGTCATCTCCTCGTTTTCAAGAACGAACACCGGGAAAATAAACAGACCTAAAACCATAGAAAATTTATGAAGCTGGCAATTCTAAGCCTTTTATTTCTTTTCAATTTCAATCCAAGCCAAGAATCGTATGGTACGATTGAGTTGGTAATCTCTGAAACGTCCAGTGACGAAGGCGTTATTCAGCTACTCATTTTTAACCAAGAAAAAGGCTGGCCAGAGTCTTTGGATGATGCCCTAAAAATAGTGACTCTTCAACTCAAGAACGGAACAGCTAAGCAAACTATCCCTAATGTACCCGCTGGAAACTATGCGATAACAGTTTTTCATGACCATGACGAAGATGGGAAAATCAGGAAAAACAAGATCGGCTACCCCATAGACCCTTTTGGCTTTTCTAATAATCCAAGCTTGCTTTTTGGAGTTCCTTCTTTTGAAAAATGTAATCAGAAAGTTACGGCAAGTAAGACCACCCGGTTCGAAATTGATCTACGCTAAATCTTTTTTAATCTAAAAGACCTACTTTTGCAGTGATGAAATCGAGCATTACGAAGAAAATCGCATGCAGGTAGACTTACCCATCTTGCGAGATTCCATGTGCCCTAAAAAATCAAATTATTAACACATGAAAAAGAGTAACGACCACACAAGCGGAGTTGTAATTGAATTTGATTCAGGAGTAATTCCGCCACCATATAGTCATGTGTATAGATTGTCCTTGGACTGGAGCACATCTGAATTAATCGCAGAATTAGAGCTACACTATACTGATAGAGAGGACTTGACCGAAGATGAGATTTTAGATGAAGGATTTACTGCTAATGATGATTTCAGCTTCAAGGGCAAACTTGATATTATGTCTGGAAAAAAGTAGTTTCAATTGAATTCGAAAAACTAAGTGGAGCGGAAGGCATCTAGAAGAAGGCGGGATCGTTCTTTCAGCATTAGAAAACGGTAAACCTGGGCCTCATCAAAAGCTCCTGTTGAGCAGGAAGCCCTGGCAAATGCTTGCTCAGGATGTGATTCAGGCTATTTACGAGACTTCTAAGAAGGAAGCTCCTTTGACAGTGAATTACCGTCAAGTGACCAACGAAGGAAGTAATGATTGCTCAATTACCATGAATTTCTCCACTCGTGAGGCAGTATTCACGCTGAAAAATGAATCCAGAACAATCAACTGGGAATATGCCGTTCAATTACTGAAACTCGTCTTTTCTCCAGATTACAACTATGAGATAGCCAAAGAAACTGCTGGAACAAAACGAGGTGAATACATCGAATGCGGAGATGGGTATTGGCATGAGTTAGGAAAAGGGGTTATCAACATTGACAACTCATTTGATGCTGTTGGAAGAATAAAAGATGGATTTGAAAACCTGATAGAGGAATAAAAACATTCTGCAAATTGCATTTAAAAGCCTGATTCGTTTAACTTTAGCTAAACAGAATCAGGTTTTTTTATGGAAAAGAATAAAATTTTTCTCAGCCACAGACATTCCGACACACAAAGTGATTGTCATCGAATCAGGGAAACGCTAGAACAAGAATTTGGTGAAGATGCTGTTTTCTTAGACATAGAAAATCTTGAGCCTGAAATTCGCTTCGCCGACGCGATAGATAAAGCACTAAAGGAAAGCAAAGTCGTGCTGGTGGCCATAGGCCCAGACTGGTTTGGTGATCCTGACCAAACTGGAGTTACCAGACTTTTTCAAAGAAAAAAAGACTGGGGTCAGAAGAGAAGTAAGTGTCCTGCACTTGCGAAACCGGATACCCGAGTGATTCCTTTGTTGCTGAAGGGTGCTTCTAGACCCACTGCGGATCAGTTGCCTGATGAACTAAAAGAACTTGCAGACTTACAAACTTTTGAAATATCAATCACCCGATGGAAATATGATTTGGGAGTGCTAGTGGAAGCACTTGCGAAACTTATCCCTAGAAAGAAGAAACCTGCTGGTCAATTCCCATACAATCCTACCCCAATTCCAAGACCTAAGAAAAGCTGGTGGGGAAGAAATTACCTTTGGGTACTTGGGATTTTTGTAGTGCTGATGATTGTAATGATCAGCAGTGAGGAGTTTCAAGATGGATATCAAGATGGACTTAATGGTTCAGAAACTGTTTATGATGATGAATTTTTGGATGAACCAGAGGAATCACTAACCAGTATATATGTGATATATACTGGAGATGATTATGGTTGTGCATTAGATCTGAAAATAAATATTGGAGGCAAAATATTCACTCCTGTGGGAAATGAATATTTGATTTCAGGATTAAAACAAGGCACTCAACCCTATTCTATAACTGGAATAATTGGCTGTCCAAATCAAGGAACATGTACTGCGAATGGCTCTGGGCATTTGGAAATTATTCCTAATGGAAATTACTATGTAAGTTGGAATACAACAGAAGTAGGCAATTGTGCTATTAAACTATCCATGCACTAGTTTCTCCGAGATTCTCTTTCAAAACCTTAGAATATTTATTTAACGCTTATCCTTTTAGCGTCCTGAGGTCTGCCCGAGTATCTGAGATCATTTCTCCAAGGTCTTCCAAACTTAATGGCTTTTTCTTGTCACCAGGATTTGGAAAATCAGTACTGATAAAGGCCTTCGCTTCCCATACTTCGACAACATCCTCACCTTTCACCTCGTAGGGTTTGTACTGCTCATTGTCAGAAACCAAGAATAGTTTGCCATTATCGCTCAGGTAATTGAACACGCGCTTATAGACTACACCTTCTGTATCTGTCACGAGCACATAGGTTTTGCCACTTTTGATATCTTTCAACTGGTCGACATACGCACCGATAACTATGGTGCCTGAAGTCAAAGGAAGCATGGAATCTCCCGCTAGCTCAAACGCACGATAGGTAGCCTGCTTAGATAATGTTGGAATCTGAAAACTGAGGCAAGCTCTCCATGTATTCCGTATCGGCAAATCCATTTAGATACCCAGCTGATGCCTTCTGCCCTACCAGCGTGATATTCTCTTTTTCGTCTTCGTCACATGCAATCGTCAAAATATTGATTCCTCGCTTCTGTATTGCCTTTCTCCCCAGACTCTCAATATCATGATTTAGAAGCTCTTCCATTCCCACCTCCAAGATGTCACATAGCTTTCCAAGCGTCAATAACTTTGGTTCAGACCTCCCATCTTCATAGGCTGAGATCATAGTACGCTGCACATCTAATTGATCTGCCAACTCATTTTGGGTGATACCTTTTTGCTTTCGCAAAAACCGGAGGTTGGAAGCAAGGTTTTTCATGCTGAGTACAAATAAAAGTTATGATCTTCTGGACTAGCCGGAATTGGGAAAAATGGATTCATGTTCATCGCAGCACTTCTTCTTGCGCTCCATACGCTGTTTGATCTCTTCAATGATTTCCCCAACAGGCTTTGGACCATTCACAAGCAAATAGCCGTATTGTGGTTTAATCTCGTCTTCAATAAAAAATTTCACTTGGCAATTTCCTGAAGCCAAAGTCTTGGTAGTGATGCTGATCTTCTCTTGATTTTCCATAGTAGATTCTTTTAACATCAGCTAAGATATAAATGTTGCTTTTATAAACATAAAGATGATTGAAAAATAAACATTTTACTCCGACGTAAATTGTCAATTATGTTTTCCACCCTGAGAAAAGCAATAAAACACCTAGAACATATCAGCTTTTTCTTTGAAAACCCATGTATATAAATATATTATTTACTACTCAATAGAGCATTTGACCGCTTAGCCAATTATCGCTCTTTATCTTGAACAATAGTTCGTTCATTTGGCTTAAAGTCTTTGACTAAAATACCACCAAAAAATCTCTCTATGAATGGGAGACCAGCTTTTTTTAAAGCATCCAACTAACCTACACCAATGAAATCTTACCTCTGTCTATTCCTATTATTTTTAATTGCTGTACCCAAACTTTCAGCCCAAACTTATTCGATAAAAGGAAGAGTAAAACAAGCTGGTACAGAAATCACAATTCCAAACGCCACCATTTTACTTCAAAATTTACCTGATTCCATTCAGGTAGATGGAATGATTTCAGATTTGGATGGTGAGTTTGAGATTACAAATGTGAAGAATGGGGAATACTTGCTGAAGATTCAATATTTAGGCTACGAGAACCTTTATAAGTCTATCAATGTCACTCAGGATATTGATATAGGTGTATTAGGCCTAAAGGAAGAAGCTACTGCATTGGATGAGGTGACGATCAGCGCTAGAAGATCCCAAGGAGAACAAAAAGGAGATACTACGCTTTTTAATGCTGATGCGTTCAAAACTATGAAAGACGCTAGTGCTCAGACATTAATTGAAAAACTCCCTGGTGTAATTTCACAAGATGGTTCCTTGCAAGCGCAGGGTGAAGCAATCACTCAAGTATTGGTGGATGGGAAGCCATTTTTTGGTGGAGATGTGACAACAGCACTGCAAAATCTTCCTGCAGAAGTAATCCAGGGAATTGAGATTTTTGATCAAAAAAGTGATAAAGCTCTTCTAAGTGGGTTTGATGATGGTGAACGTATGAAAACCATTAACATTATCACTAAACCAAATCGTAGAAAAGGAATATTTGGAAAAACTACTGCAGGATATGGAACTGACGATCGTTATTTAGCAGGGGCAAGCGTTAATTCGTTTAACGAAGACCAGCGAATTACTATCACAGGACTTAGTAATAACATCAACGTCTTGGACTACTCCAGTGATGCAAATATTCAGAGCAACAACCGTCCTCAAAATGGCATAGTCAATACCAATATCTTTGGAATTAACTATTCGGACAATTGGGGTGAAAAAATAAAAATCAGTGGCAGCTATCAATACAACAACCGTAAAAACACGAATGAATCAAGTCTGATCAGAGAATATGTTACCAGTTCTAATTCTGGCCAAATCTATACAGAAGATAGTCGAGAAACCCGAACTAGACAGGATCACCGCTTCGACATGAGATTGGAATATAACATCAACGAAAATAATAGAATCTTATATCGTCCTAGATTTTCAGCAAGTTTTGAAAAAGAAAACTCTGGTTTTTTTGGGAAAGTGTAAATGCTGAGGGACCTCTTAACCAGACTGAAAATATTCGGTCAGCAGACAATGAAGATTATGACATGTTCCATAGATTGTTTTACAGTCATAAATTCAATAAGGAAGGTAGAACAATAACCCTTAGTGCAAATACTGGTAGTCATGGGAACAATGATAACGCGTTGCGAACGGCTACAAACATTTATTTTCAACCTGATGAGCGGACCGAAATTATCAATCAGAACATCACACGTGACCGCTCTGGCTACGATTGGGAAACAGGAATTTCTTATACCGAACCATTAAGGAAAAAATGGTCAGATGGAGCTGGAATACGAAATCGGCAATAGATTTAACGATTCTGATCAGTTGACTTTTGATATTTTGAATGATGATATCAGTAACCCTAATTTAGAACTCGACACCGCTTTAAGTAATTCATTTGAAAGTAAATACCTTAGACATGAAGTTGAGCTTGGGTATCAATATCAATTGGAGAAATTGAAATTTCAGGCAGAATTGGAATATCAGAACGCAAACCTTAAAAATGATCAACTATTCCCTGCCGTAGGAACAATAGATCGGACCTTCCAAAGCTTCATGCCTACCATCAGATTTGATTATACCATATCATCTACTACAAACTTTGAGATTGATTATGATACTGATGTGGATGCACCGTCGGTGGGTCAATTGCAAAACGTAATAGATAACTCTAATCCACTGCAATTACGAACAGGTAACCCAAACCTAGACCAGTCCTATTCCAATAGAATAAGGTTTAGATTTCGTAGCAACAACCCAAGAAAACGACCGTTCATGGTTTGTTTTTGCCCAGTATAATCTGACAGAAAACGCCGTTTCCAATAGTACATTTACAGCTGAGGAAGCTACTGAATTGCCAGGCGGGATTATCCTGGAAAAAGGTTCTCAGCTTTTCAGGCCAGTAAATTTAGATGGGTATAAAGACTTTAGATCTTGGGTGAGTTATGGTATTCCCCTTGACTTCGTCAAGTCCAACTTTAATATCAACGGAGGATTTAGCAGCACGAAAAGGCCTGTAATGGTTAACAACCAAATAAGCTTCAATAACTCTCAAAGGATCAGTACAGGTATATCGCTAAGTAGTAATATTTCAGATCAGATAGACTTTAATATCTCCACACGTTTTTCATTTAACAATGTGGAAAACACGCTAAACGAAAGCCTGAATAACGACTTCTACAACCAGCGCTCAAGGTTAAACTTAAGCTGGATTATTTGGGAGGGTTTTATCTACAGACTGGATGTAAACCATCAATTGAACTCCGGACTCTCTGAAGGATTTGATGCGAATGTAGTATTGATGAATATGAGTTTAGGTAAAAAAGTTTTTGCTAACCAGCGCGGAGAAATTTCTTTAAATGCTTATGATATACTTGGACAAAACAGAAGTGTGTATAGAAATGTCACTGACGCATTTGTGGAAGATGGCCAAAACAATGTGATGCAACGCTACTTCATGTTGTCCTTCACTTATAATATCCGCCATTTCAATAAAGGAACGGATATGGATGACTACAAAGAACTGTATAATAATTAATAGAAAGGCCTGATGGATACAAATTCATCAGGCCTTCTTTTTCTAATTTACGCTAAAAGAGATTCACATTCCTCTATACAACTTCTGCAAGCCTCTGCGCATTGTCTACAACTGTCATGTGTATGCTTTTCACACTCCCGGGCGCAATTATAACAAGCATCGACACATTGCTGAAGATAAATAGCGGTATCGAGAGAACTTTTGTTTGTTGATGCAATACAGTCTTTGCAGGCATCTATACATCGTTCGCAGTACATTGATACAATCTTGCATCCCAGGCCGATTACTGAGCATGATTCAATACAGATAGTACAAGATTCTATACAGCTTTCAAATGTCACAATAGCATTGTTTTTAATCATCGTTACTGAGCTCATAAGAATATATTTTTTGGTTTAAGAAATGAATTACCTAGGTCACCTAATGGAAATTAAAGCTTAATTGAGTCTCAGAATCTTAGATAAATCATGTTGGTTTTATCCTTTAGGAATTTCAAAAAACCTGCCATATAAAAAACAGCTCAAATAAGCTATTAACATAGTTTTTTAAGGTAGGACCATTCACTATTATCCTTAGTTGAGGTAGAATATTCTCAATTTGTTGAGTTGGGTAGCATGAAAATTCGTCCAATAAAAAGGAATCCCCGAAACTTTCTTGAATGAATTTCAATTTGCTTACTAACTATTAAGCAATCACCTATTTTGAAAATGAACCTACCCTATTCTATACTTGACCTTGCGATCATTCGAGAGGATTACGATGCCAAAGATGCCTACCTAAGAAGTTTACAAGTGGCTCAGAAAGCGGAGGAACTTGGCTATACCCGCATGTGGCTCGCCGAGCATCACAACATGGCCAACGTCGGCAGCTCCTCTCCTCAGGTATTGATTGGCTATTTGGCAAATGGAACTTCAAAAATCCGTCTGGGATCCGGAGGAATTATGCTTCCCAATCACAGCCCACTGATTATTGCCGAGCAGTTTGGTACACTAGCGACACTTTATCCTAACCGAATTGATCTAGGACTTGGAAGAGCTCCAGGAACCGATCAGACGACAGCGACAGCTTTACGAAGAGGGCGACATGAGTCTGTGCAGGAATTCCCAAATGACCTGATGATTTGAGACGCTATTTTTCAGAGGAAAATATGGATTCGAAAGTTCGAGCCTTTCCCGCAGAAGGAATAGACGTTCCTATTTATCTCTTGGGCTCAAGTATGAGCAGTGCAGTATTAGCTTCGCAAAAAGGATTACCCTACGCATTTGCAAGCCACTTCGCACCAGGCTACCTAATCAACGCGTCAAAATACTATAGAGAAAACTTCCAGCCCTCTGAGTCCTCTCAGAAGCCCTATTTCATTTCTTGTGTAAATGTAATCGCTGCGGACACTGACGAGGAAGCTCGACCGACCTTGGCCACTTCGTTTTATCAAACTGCTTTGGGAATTATCCGAGGAAAATCATATCCTATGCAAAAAGCCTGTGAAAAGTATGGAAGGAGTCTGGTCAGAACCAGAAGCTGCTGCAATTCAGAATATGATGGCTTGTACTTTTATTGGAACAAAAGAATCCCTCAAACCACAATTTGAAAGCTTCTTCAAACAAGTGGAAGTCAATGAGCTGATGGTGTCTACCAACATCTACGAGCCTGCAAAAAGGTTAAGATCATTGGAAATCACTGCAGAAGTTTTAGGATAAAATAAAAGGGGATCGAATCCCCTTTTATTTTTTATTCATCTGCTAAACTATCGACTGGATTTCCTAAAGCTGCTTTTACAGATCGGTAACCAACTGTAGTGGCAGTGATCAAAAGTGAAACTGCAATGACCAACACATAGAGGCCTAAAGGAACAGATGTCTGATAGGCGAAATTTTGCAGCCATTGATTTGTGAAGTAATAGCCAAGGGGAACTGCTATCGCAAATGCTATGAATACAAGTAAAATGAATTCCTTCGAAAGCAAGAAAGTTATTTGCGGAATAGAAGCACCAAGCACTTTTCTGATTCCTATTTCCTTTAGCTTCTGACCCACCATAAATGAGATCAAACCATATAATCCAATAGAGGAAATTATGATTGAAAGTACTGCAAAGACTTTATAAACCAGCGCCAATTGATTTTCCCTCTGGTAGAAATTCGCAATAGTTTCATCTAGAAATTTCCCCGAATAGATCGCGTCTGGATAGATAGCCTTGAACTCATTTTCAATACTCGTGAGCGTTTCCTTACCTGCATCTTTATCTAGTTTCAATCCTACAACTTCATATTGAGATTTTTCTGTGGCAATGATAAAAGGTTTGATTTCCTCTCTCAGGGAGTTTTGTGCAAAGTCCTTAACCACGCCGGTAATCGTCATCCAAGGTCCACCTCCACCGATAGTGATCGTCTTGCCAACTGCATCTTGAGGATTCGTTAAATTGAGCTTCTTAGCCATGGTTTCATTAATTACTGCCTCCTTTAGGGTATCGCTTTCTGAAAAACCATTCCCAGCTAAAAACTGTAAACCAAAATTCTCGAAATAATCAGCATCTCCATACTTCAGGAAAGTCATGAATTGTACATCTTCCCTTTTTCCATCAAACCAAAAATTAGAAGCCCAGTTATTATTAGAGGAAGGAACATCACTTGAAATAGTGACACTTTTGATTTGAGAATTCGACTCCAAACGCTGCTTCAGCACATCCAACCTACCGTCTTTTGACTCCTCTGAAGGTAGGTCAAAGTAGTAAACAGCTTCCTTCGAAAAACCTAAATCAGCATCCTGAATCTCTGTCATTTGCTTGACTGCGATCACCGTCGCAATCATCAGCACCTGCGCAATCACAAATTGCAATACTACTGAAACTTCTTCGTAATGAAACCCCGCCTATTTGAGCCACTTGAATCTTGTTTTTCAATGCCTGAATTGGCTGAAAACCGGAAAGAATCAATGCTGGGTATAGTCCTGAAAGAAAAGTGACACCCAAAATTATTGCCGTAGAAAACAAAAGAAATGTAGGAGTAATCAATTGAATAGACTCAGGCACTTCGGCTACTTTGCTGAGAAAAGGAAGCAAAATCGTCGCTGCCAGCGTAGAAATGACAGCCGAAATAAATACAACCATAAATGTTTCTCCAAAAGATTGTCCAATCACCTGCAACCTACTTCCTCCCATTACTTTCCTGATTCCAACTTCCTTACTTTTCCCTATTGCCTGTGCAGTAGATAGATTAACAAAGTTGATAGAAGCCATGATTAGAATAAAAACACCAATCAATCCAAGCGTATAAATTGTCTCTTTTCTAATCATATCGCCACTGATAGGGTCAAATCGAGTATCGAAGTGAATATCTCCCATCGCTTGTAGGAAAAAAGATTTCTTTGAAGTCCCGCGATCCTTGTAGTTCTTTTCTGCGAAAGCAAGTAATTGTTCGTTTACCTGCTCTGCAGACTCAGACTGTGGAAGCTTCAAATACAGTTGGAAATTACTTCCAAAACTTCCCCACTCATCAAAGTAAATATTAAAAACCTCCTCGTTACTTTGTAGCGTTTGATACGAGGCAAGCATGTTAAACTTGAAATTGCTATTGTCAGGAATATCCGCCACAATACCTCCAACGCTTGCCTCCACGTTCTTGGATAAAAGAATAGACTTTCCAAAAGCATTTTCCCAGGTCCCAAAAAGTTTCTTCGCTTCAGTTTCTGTCAGGACCACTTGCCCAGGCTGATCTAAGGCTTTAAGATCACCCGCTAAAACTTTCACATCGAAAAGCGACGAATAGTTACTAGTAGTGAAGAATGCATCCTCCACCATAAAATTATTCTCTCCATTGCTAGTGACTGCATTGTCAATGGTGACAAATACATAGGAAGTCATTACTGGGACAACATTGTCAACGCCTGATAAGTCATTTTTCAATGCTTCGGGCATAGGTGGAGAAACACCAGGAGTATAACTAATACCATCTTGATAATCATCCTGAGTAACCACACGGTATACCCGATCAGAGTTGGATTGAAAATTATCGTAACTGAGTTCGTAGTTAACGACAGTGAAAAGCAAAAAAGCAGCTGTAATTCCCAGCGTCAATCCAAAGATGTTGATCAAGGTCACACGCTTACCTTTTACAAGGTTACGCCAAGCGATTTTAGAGTAAATTTTCCACATAGTTTAAATGTTATAAATTCTGAAAAAGCAGGAGAATCAACTATCCGCCGACGTGAGTGTCCCCACTCACGTCATATAAGAATAGTAAGAATCCCTTGAGCGAAGATTAAACCAGAAAAAAAGTAGCTCAAAAAGCTCTAAACAATGATTTTGAAATATCACGCCCAAATATCCCGAACAATTTTGTTCGCTTTCGGGCGAAGATGAATTTTTTCAAATCAGTAAAAAGTGCCGAATTGAATCGACAATCATCTCCTGATTTTGGCTTTTATATTCGACAAAAAACCCAAAGAATTAAGTCTTTGGGTTTTGTTTTAAAAATACTTCTGCGCCTTCTCTGCGCTTCCTCAGTGCGCTTTGCGGTTATAGAAACATCATCCTCCAAACTTCCCTTTCAGGGCAGCCAGTTTATCAGCCATTGATCCTTCTGGTTCTTTTCTCTCTGGTTTAGAAGCTGGTCTTTTCTCCATCTTTTTACCTCGCTCCGCAAATGGATCTGACTTCATACTCAGCGCAACTCGCTTACGAGGTATATCAACTTCCATCACAGTCACCTGCACTTTTTGATTGACAGAAACAATCTCATTTGGGTCTTTCACAAAACGATCAGCCAGATGACTCAAATGAACCAATCCATCCTGATGAACTCCCACGTCTACAAAAGCTCCAAAAGCCGTAATATTTGTCACTACGCCTGGAAGCTTCATTCCTACTTTCAGGTCAGACATGCTATTCACTGATTCCTCAAAAGCAAAAACTTCGAAGGTCTCACGAGGATCTCTTCCCGGCTTTGCAAGTTCCTCCAAAATATCCTGAAGCGTAGGAAGACCAACCGTTTCAGAAACGTAATTCTTTAGGGAAATCCGATTTCTCAAATCCTCCGAACTCATCAAATCTGACACCGAGGCATTCACATCTTTAGCCATTTGCTCCACCAAAGCATAGCGCTCCGGATGAACTGCAGATGAATCCAACGGATGCTTTGCCTTGCTAATTCTTAAGAAACCAGCTGCCTGCTCAAATGCTTTCTCTCCCAATCTTGGCACTTTCTTCAATTGAGCGCGACTTTTGAATGGCCCATTCTCATTTCTGAATTCAACAATATTCTGAGCCAAAGTTGGCCCCAAGCCAGAAACGTAGGTCAAGAGTTGTTTGGAAGCAAGATTCACTTCCACTCCTACTCCGTTTACAGCAGACATCACAGTATCATCCAAGGCATTCTTCAATGCATTCTGATCTACATCATGCTGGTATTGACCTACTCCAATTGACTTCGGATCGATCTTCACCAGTTCAGCTAGCGGATCCATCAATCGCCTACCGATTGAAACTGCTCCTCTGACAGTCAAATCCAGATCTGGAAATTCCTCACGCGCTACATCTGAAGCAGAGTAAATGGATGCTCCTGATTCGTTCACCATCGTTACGATCACCGATTTTGGAAGACCCAGCCCTTTTATAAAAGCTTCTGTCTCACGCCCAGCAGTTCCATTTCCAATAGCAATTGCTTCAATCCCAAATTTCTCCACCAATCCTTTTACGTTCATCGCAGCCTCCTGACTTCTGCGATTGGCTTCATGAGGAAAAATAGCTTCATAGTGCAGGAATTGGCCTTGTGGTCCTAGGCAAACTAACTTGCAACCTGTTCGGAAACCTGGGTCAATTGCCATCACTGACTTTTCGCCCAAAGGTGCTCCTAGAAGCAGCTGGCGAAGATTCTCAGTAAATACTTTGATTGCTTCCTCGTCGGCTTTTTTCTTGGTAAGCAATCGAATTTCAGTTTCCATGCTTGGCTTAAGCAATCTCCTGTAGCAATCTTTGATCGCTAGCTTCACTTGATCCACAGAAGAATTGGAAGCGTCCTCTAAAATCATCTTTTCCATCTGATAGATAGCAGAAGCCTCTTCAGGAACAGAATCCAACATTAAAAACAATTCTTTCTCTCCTCTTCTCATCGCCAAAACGCGGTGAGATGGAGCCGATTTTATGGGCTCAGACCATTCGAAGTAGTCCTTGTATTTTATAGCTTCCTGTTCTTTTCCTGGCAAAACCTTCGAAGAGAAAACTCCCTCTTCCAAAAACAGCTTCCGCATTCTCTCCCTTAATTCAGCCTTTTCATTGATCCACTCTGCCATAATATCGCGGGCACCTTGCAAAGCTTCCTCTGCATTGTTAACCTCCTTAGAGGCATCCACAAACTTCTCTGCTTCAGCATCCAGATCAATAGATTTTTGCTCAAAAATCTGCTCAGCAAGTGGCTCCAAGCCCTTTTCTCTGGCAATGGTTGCCTTTGTTCTACGCTTAGGCTTATAAGGCAAATAGATATCTTCCAGCTTTGACATAGTCTCCGCTGCCTCCACTTTACTTTTCAATTCAGGAGTTAATTTTCCTTGCTCCTCGATTGACTTGAGCACAGCCTCTTTTCGCTTTGCCAGCTCTCTCAACTGTAATACCCGGTCACGAATAGCAGCTACTTGCACTTCATCCAGTTCACCAGTTGCTTCTTTTCTATATCGGGAAATAAATGGAACCGTTCCGCCCTCGTCCAGTAACTGCACCGTGGCATTTACTTGATGTGGTTTGATTTGTAGTTCTGTGGCTATTTGTACTTCGTAATTCATAATGGATGGAATCAAATCTAGCTTCGAAGGTAAGGCATTAGAATGGGTCGGAATGAATCAAAAAGTCAAAATCTGTGAGGATAGTTACTAAGGGATTGATTTTAAGATTGTAAAATTGGAAGATTTTAAAATTGAAAAATTTCGTCAAATCGAGTGGTTCTACCGTAAATCGTATTTCGTACTTCGCAAAATCATTGTTTATTAAAACTTAAAAGAGTTAAATGTGCTTCCTCGTTGGATTTGGTACATTGGACTTTGGACTCAAAAAATGGATTGGAAAAAAGAAATTAAAAGCTGGGGCATCATGCTCAGCGTAGTTGCATTTTTATATTTCACAGGGCTTTTGCCAGTAATTATGGGCGGAATACAATCTGTCATGCTATCTACAGGCTTGATCAAACCAAAACTGGAAATTCCAGACCTCACCGATAAGCAATTCGACTATCGAGGTAAATTCCTCACGTTTGATGGGCAGCAAATTGATTTGGAAAGCTACCGAGGCAAAACCTTGTTCATAAATCTTTGGGCTTCTTGGTGTGGGCCTTGTCGTGCTGAAATGCCCCATATTTCCGAATTATATAAATCAGTACAGGAAGAGCCCGACTTAGAATTTCTCATGATTGGGATTGACAATAACATAGAGAAAAGTCGTGATTTTATAGAAGGTAAAAGCTGGACATTCCCTACAGCACATGCTAGTTTTGGTTTAAATCAAAGCCTGCAAAGCCAATCTATCCCAACTACTTTGGTAGTAAACCCTGAAGGAAAGATCGTTTTCTACCAGGAAGGAATGAGTAATTTTAACACTGACGAGTTTCGGGAATTTTTATTGGGACAGGCCAAGCTTTAAGTAAAAAAGTCTCGTTATTGGGGTAATTAAAAGCAGGAATTTGAGCAAAAACCAGGTACTATTCGTCAGGCTCTTAATAATTACTCTCTTCAATAGTTTGGAATTTACTTTATTGAAAAGAATTAATTTTAGAGTTACGTTGCTCTTGTAAACTCAATTTTGAGTTTATTTGATTCCCATTTTCAGCATTTATGAACGAAACCATCACTTCTCAGCACGAGCCAGAAATAGACAAAAGCAGGCTGATAGATGCTGTATTGGAAGAATTTCAGAAGTTCACAACGGGTGTAGCTGATCAAGTTGGCTCAGAAGAACTCTACACCTATCTATTCAAAAATGGAAGCAGCTTGCTAGCACACTATTGCGAAGCGGGCGAAGCATGGCTAGACTCTGTAGAAAATAATGTCGAAATCACAGATCCTGACCATTACCTAATTCACTTTTCTTATCCAGACAGGATCAAATCAAGTTTATTACTTGTGAGAGATGTGCTCCTTCAGCTCAGCATAGCCCGGCTTCGGCATTCTGAAGGTTTAGTTTCGGAAGCTAAGATTCAAGAGCATTTTGAGGAGTCTCAAGAGCTGCTCACTACTGAATTAGAAAAATACCTACATTATTTCCAGCTTGAACGTAAAGCTATTTTGGGTAAACCTGAAGTCCTCAGGAAGAAAATTGGAATCAGTCAAACATTTCGCTAATCCTTGGAAAACATTCCATTCCCAATTTCAGACCATCTCTGGCCAATTTGATGAAATAAATCTTAACGATACCAGGCTAAAGCAAACCATTGACCAATACAGTCTGATTCATGAGTTGATTCTACAAATGAGGACAGACGTTCTCAATAAAAATTCCCTCTTTGAGCAGAAGGCCCTTTCCAGCTTAGAAGACCTTACAAAAATCAGCGAAATTGAGCAACTCAACTCCACGTTAAAGTCTTTTGAGGATCTAATTAATTTAGGTGTTGGAATGGAAATCCGGTCGGAAAGCACCTTAAGAAATCTGGAAGATTCAGTAAATAAACTTACATCGCTTTCCGTGCCTGTAGATTCTGAAGGTGGGTATCTAGTAGTGAAAAAAATAGATTTTAGAAAAACTTCAGAAAAATGGCTTGACTACGAAATCCTTCCCTACCTCACTGATCTTTGGGATCTCCAAGAAGCTACTTTTTCTCCGCTGCTGAATATTGCTACGCAAATCAAAAGCAGTTTGCTTGTAGCGAAAAAAACACAACAGATTGCAAGTTTTGACGCTGAAATCAGCTCGTTAAATTCGATCACAGAACAACAAAAAAATGCTATCAAACAGAGTAAAGACCTTATCAAGCATATTGAAGATGTTCTTTCTCAAAGCTACAAAGTAACTGAGCTCTATACTTCAGAAGAATACCTTAAAGTCCCTTTTCAAACTAATTTCTCCAGACTGAAATCAAGTAAACAAGGGAGCTTCCATTCTTATTGGCAGAAAATGGCTCATGTCTTCAAAAATCTAGGTAAGCAGGTGAAAGATGCTAAGGAGAAATCACCACATCAACGATTGGATATTGCCCTACAGATTCTTGAGACAAGAAATGAAAAGGAAACACCAGACCATTATCATTCTTTATTTCTAAACAAAAACTTTATCGGAGACCTATTTTTGGTTAGGCGAAGCGAGCAGGAAAAAGAAATTGAAAAAATTATAGGCTATTGGAAAAAAGGCCAAAATAGGTCATTAGCAGTTTTAGGAGATCCTCTCTGCGGCAAATCAGCCATTTTGGAGTATATCACGCATCAATTCAAATCAAATGAAGTACATCATCTCACTCCAGGATCGGAAATCAGCATAGAAGGCAGAAAACTAAAGGTGGGAAAAAATTTGGAAGAGGTATTGAACTTTGTTAAAAGATCAGTTAGCAATTCCAAACCACTTATAGTACTGGATGATTTGCATCTTTGGCGAGATTCAAGCTCTTCTCTACTCACAAATGCTGAAGCTCTAATTGATTTCATCAGCTCTATTTCTTCCAAAATATTCGTGATAGTAGGGATGACAAATGCACTTCGGGTTCATTTAGATACCAGAATGAAATTCTCTCAAGGGTTTACTAATTTGTTGGATGTAAACACCTCCACCTCCGACGAAATTTATAAGGCAGTAATGCTGCGTCATGGTGCTTCTCATCGATCGATCTTTGAAAAGGATGGAGTTAAAATGAATGAAATCCAGCTTCAAAAGAAAATCGCCGTGGCTTACCAAAAAATTTGATTTTAATATTGGTGCTGTATTGCAAGCGTGGATCTTTTGTACAGATGTTCAGGAAGATGGGTCAATTCGCTTTTCAGAAAAAGAGACACATCTCAATGATTTCTTAGCTATTGCTGAGCTTCTCATATTAAAAAATTGTTTGCTTTTTGGATATTCCAGTGATTTGGAACTCAAAAACTTGTTTACCGACAGATACGAAAATGAGTACAAGCCTGCCGTAAGAAAACTGCTGAATATTGGCGTTTTGGACCGGGATGCCAATGGGTACCTAATCGTAAAAAACACAGTGAGACAAGACCTTTATTCTATTTTGAAATACAGAGAATTACTCGCCTAATCAACCAATTTTACTATGAATCATTGGAATGATCTCCTTGTCTTAATTCTCATCGTATCAGCGATTTACCTAGCACTATCGCTATGTTTTTTCGGTCTTACCCGCTATGTCCGAAAAAGGAGGATAAGTGAAAAATATTTAATTCTGATTAATAAATTTCGACTCTTTTATAAGCCAACGGCTTGGCTAGTAGTTATAGGTGGTTTTATAGCTTTAGACCCGGTTACACATGGTTTTATCATTTTGTTAGTCTTAGGTGTTGGCTACAAGCATCTTGGGAATTATATCAGCGGACTTTTCCTCAGATCTAGTCCCCTGCTCGCTATTCATACGCTGGTGAAAGCTGGGAAAATCCGTGGCAGAGTGAATAAAATCGGAAGCTTAGGAATGGTACTTGGAACCGATCAGGGTGAGCAATGGGTCTGGTTTAATTCCTTCGATCGAGCGGGTTTCACCTTGATTTCCAACCAAACAAATGAGCAACAACGCTCTCTTTATCTTAAATCCGAACATTCGAAGGAAAAGTTAGAGAACTTGATTTTCGATCATCCGATTTTAGCGCTGGGGAAGCCCTCCAATCTAAAATCGCTTAGTGCTGAGAACACGTACTTGCTCCACTATACTTTGGTGAAAGGTGCACAGCAAGAAGATCTCACCAACTACCTGAATGATCACGATATCCAAACTAATTCCACTGAAAAATTTAACTCCTAATGGAACTTATATCCTCTTATAACTTGATCATTGAGTTTTCGGTGATAATTATTTTATCCTTTCTATTCAACGGTCTATCAAAGAAAACGAACATTCCTGCAGTGTTGATGCTGATCGCTCTGGGCCTGATACTTCAATATATCCTCGGATATTTCACCACAGAAACTATCGATTTTTTCCCGATTTTGGAGGTTTTAGGAATCGTTGGCCTTATTATGATCGTATTGGAAGCTGCACTAGAGCTAGAACTCAAGCGTGAAAAGCTCATCCCTATATTAAAATCTCTGGCAATAGCATTGATCGGTCTGATGCTCTCGACCTGGGCAGCAGCAAGTATTCTATATTATTACATTCCTGAGATGACCATGCAGTCCGCATGGCTTTATGCTACCCCACTTTCCATTCTTTCGAGTGCTATTATTATCCCAAGCGTGGCAGGGTTGAAAAGCAAAAAAAGGGAATTCCACATCTATGAAAGTACATTTTCAGACATTCTGGGAATTATGCTTTTCTACTTCCTCACCGGAAAATTAAATCCTGCTGAGGATTCTGGTTTGGTAGGTTTTGGAGGGAATTTCTTGTTGACTGTCGCTATTTCGTTGATAGCTAGCTATGCAATTATTTTGATTTTTCAGAAAATCAAAAGCAATGTGAAGCTTTTCTTGTTGATCGCTGTTTTGTTGCTTCTCTATGCATTAGGCAAAAAAATGCATCTTTCTTCTCTGATTATCATTCTGATTTTCGGGTTGGTGATCGCAAACATGAAGTTATTCTTCAAAGGCAAACTTTCCCGCTTATTGGACTATGCGAAAGCACATCAGATTTACCATGAATTGCACACAATCACTGCGGAAACAGCCTTTGTGGTTCGAACGCTTTTCTTTGTGATTTTTGGGTTAACTATTACCATTACCTCACTTTTTGATCTACAAGTAGCCTTAATCAGCTGTCTCCTGATCGGCTCAATCTATGGAATTCGAATTGTTCTATTACTGATTTTTGAAGGCAAAGACATTATTCCTCAAGTATTCATTGCTCCTAGAGGATTGATCACTGTTTTGCTTTTCTATGGGATTCCTAAGGAAGCTCAAATCGATAGTTTCGAGCCACGAATTTTACTTTTCGTCATCATTGGCACTAGCTTAATCATGACTTTTGCTATGATCTATGAAAAGAAAAGATCGTCGCAAGCAATTGATCAAGCGAATAGCAGAGCTGTGGGATCCGTAAAGTGGAAAGCACCTAGCGTACTCGAAAATTCGGACTCCAAATCTTAAAAAACAGTTACTATACCTACAGAAAACTTCCTTCAAGTCAATTTCGAATAGTTATCGTTGGCGACTTCGAAGATTTATCGTAATCTTAATTTTTCGACCCGATAACCTATGAAAAAGTTCTTGTTGAGCACTGTGCTCATCTTTTGCCTGTACAATTTCAATTTTGCCCAAACTTCCACGATTCTTTGGTACGATCAACCAGCTGTAGAATGGGAAGAGGGACTGCCAGTTGGAAATGGCAGACTTGGAGCAATAGTTATGGGTTTACCTGAACAAGAACACCTTCAACTTAACGAGGATTCTCTCTGGCCAGGAGGATATGAAGATTGGGGATTGGCAGAAGGAAAACGGGCTGATTTAGATCAAATTAGAGCCTACCTACTTGCAGGCGAAAACAAAAAAGCAGACTCATTATTGGTATTGAAGTTTTCCAGAAAAGGAGTGACTCGTTCTCATCAAACAATGGGAGATTTATGGTTTGACTTTGGCTATGTGGAAGCTGAAAACTACCGTCGAAGCTTAAATCTAGAAACTGCTACTGTACTCACTCAATTTATAAGTGAGGGCTTTGAATTCAGCCAGGAAGTTATTGCCTCTGCGCCGGACGATGCGCTAGTCATTAGATTCAAAACCAATCATCCTGAAGGTTTCAACGGTAAAATCACCATGAGTCGCCCAGAAGATAAGGGCTTTGCGACAGCCAAAACAGTAGCCCTAAATGAAAGGGAACTTGAGCTATCTGGAATGGTCACTCAGCGCGGAGGACAGCTTGATTCCAAACCAGTAGAGATTTTGAATGGAGTGAAATTCCGCACCCTACTTTTCGCTCAACATCAATCGGGGGAGATAAGCACAACCGACTCCACAATGGTAATATCTGGAGCCAAAGAATTTATGCTGAAATTGGTTTCTGAGACGTCATTTTATCACGAAGATTATGGAGCAGAAGCGGATCGCCAATTAGAAAAAATCCAGTTAAAAAGCTGGGGAGAAATTCTTCGCTCCCATGAGGCTGAATATGCCTCCTGGTTTGACCGCATGAGCCTGCAGCTTGGAAATGAAGAGCCGGATAAAATCGCCACAGATCAAAGAATTGAGCGAGTCAAAAATGGAGAGTTGGACTTACATCTTGAAAAATTGCTTTTCGACTATGGTAGGTACCTCCTAATTTCTTCCAGTAGACCCGGAACTAATCCGGCAAACTTGCAAGGACTCTGGAACAAGCATATCGCTGCACCTTGGAATGCAGATTACCATGTGAATATCAATTTGCAAATGAATTATTGGCCAGCCGATGTCACAAATCTGAGTGCACTAAACCAACCACTTTTTGATTTTATTGACGGTGTAATAGAAAATGGAAAGAATGCAGCCCGGGAAAACTTCGAGATGGCAGGATCGATGGTTCCTCATACGACAGATCTATGGCAAGTTGCCTTTTTACGTGCTGCTACAGCTTATTGGGGAAGTTGGATCGGTGCTGGAGGTTGGATCGGAAGACATTATTGGGATCATTATTTATTTACTCAAGACAAGCAATTTCTCGAAGAGCGGGCATTTCCAGCATTAGAGACAATCTCAGCTTTCTATTCAGACTGGCTGGTAACCTATCCTTCAGATGGTACTTTGGTTTCCTCTCCTTCCACATCTCCAGAGAACCAGTTTGTCAATGCAAGAGGAGAAGTAGTGGCTTCCACCATGGGAGCAGCCATGGATCAGCAGATCATCGCAGATGTTTTCAACAACTATTTGAAGGCATCAGAGCTTTTGGGAAAGGTGACCCCACTTCGTGAAAAGGTGAAAAATCAACTGGCAAATCTTCGGCCTGGCGTTCAAATAGCGGAGGACGGAAGAATTTTGGAATGGGATCAGCCTTATGAAGAAAATGAAAAAGGGCACAGACATATGTCACATTTGTATGCTTTCCACCCTGGAGATGCCATCACATCAAGTGAAACTCCCGAAGCTTTTGCCGCTGTTCGTAAAACACTAGAATATAGATTAGCTAATGGTGGAGCTGGAACAGGTTGGTCACGCGCTTGGTTGATTAATTTTTCTGCAAGATTATTAGACGGAGAAATGGCTCATGAGCATATTCAAAAGCTGCTCTCACAATCACTCTACCCTAATTTATTTGATGGTCACCCACCATTTCAGATCGACGGGAATTTCGGTTATACTGCCGGAGTCGCTGAGATGCTTGTGCAGTCCCATGAGACAGGCCTCATCCGCTTGCTACCGGCACTCCCTAAAGCTTGGGAGAATGGCAGTGTGAATGGACTAAAAACCAGAGGCGATTATACAATAGATATGACTTGGGAGGCTGGAGAACTAAAAACCTGTAGAATTCATGCCGGGAAGAGCGGTAGAATTTTGGTGTTTTATGACGGATCAGAAATGGATATAGATCTTGAAAGAGGACAAAGCTTCGAAGTGGAATTGTGAACCCTGTTTTGATGTACTATTAAGGTTAATTGAAAAAACTCATCTCTTCTGCACTATTAGAAGTCTTTTTCATGTAGCAATCGCTAAATTCAAACAATGATCAGAAGATTTATCACTTTAATAATATTAACAATATTCATATGGCTTATTTGGTCATTTTATGGGAGAAACACTCCTTTGGAGGAAACCAAAAGCCAAATATCTATTGTCCAGGAGATTAACCCTTGTGACTCACTATCTAGGAATATTCTGGGCATTCAGCCTTACATGGAGGTGCCAGACTATTATAATCAAGCAAATTTCAAAGAGAAAATTCATGGCTATTTGGATGCTGCCATGAGAAAGAACTTCATTCAAACAAACACAATTGTTATTTATCCGGAAAATATAGGCACGTGGCTGTTTTTGATTGATGAAAAGCGTAATCTAAATAAGAAAAAAACACTAAATGAAGCACTGAGAACTCTAGCACTCAGTAATGCTTTTGATTTTTTTTTAGGTTACATCAAAACTGGGGATGAGACAAATAAAGAGTTCTCATCTATAATTAGAATGAAAGCCAAATCAATGCTGAAAGTATATAATGAGACCTTTGGAGAGCTGGCTTTGGAGGCCAATACCTATATAGTTGGAGGCTCCATACTTTTACCTGATCCAAGAGTGGTAGATGGTCAGATTTATTTAAATCTTTTAGGTCCACTTTATAATACTTCCTTTCTATATGGGCCAGATGGGAAAGTTATTGGGGAACCTATCCGCAAGTCATACCTCAATAATTCAGAAGAAAGCTATACAACTCCCGGAAATCCACAAAATCTTCAAATCTTTGATTTACCATTCGGTAAAATATGCATAATACCATTCAATGACACCTGGCATGCTCAGTCTTATGAAAATGTAATTATTGATTCTGCCGAAATTATTTTGAGCACTTCATTTCTAAGAGATAATCAAACCGAGTATTCAACATGGATAGGCTATGATGGAAAAATAGACCCAGAAAACCTGGACCTCAATGATATAGGTAATCTTTCAAACTTAGAAGCTTGGCGGAAATACAGCTTTCCAAAAGGCATTAGAAACACAAATATTAAGGTAGGACTTAATGTGTTTTTCAGAGGAGATATTTGGGATTTACATCCTTCGGGTCAGCCTCTTGCCGTGCTGAATGATCACATTCTTCCTGTCACTCCTGCTGGAAAAGGTGGGGTTTGGTCATTGAATTTCTAGAATGGATAGTTTCTGGCTACAAGTTTTGGATGTTGAAATCGTATTTAATAGTTTGACAATCAAGTTGTCAACTTTCCTAATAAAGCTTACATTACCTTATCACTAAATCCTGTTATCATGAAAACATTTCTAAGTGCGACAGCGGTTTGCCTAGCGATTACCCCAACTTTCTCGCAGGAAGTTGTAATTCCATCCACTGAAGTTCAAATCAAAACAGCAGTAATGGCTGCTCCAGAAGAAAAACAAGCAGATGCAACCGTATTTGGGTACCATGAAAATGGAGAACTTGTAGAATTGAAAAAAGGCACTAATGAAATGATTTGTATCTCAGATGACCCAAGTGCTAAAGGTTTTAGCGTTTCCTGCTATGCTTCAGATTTGGAGCCATTCATGATCAGAGGACGAGAATTGAAAAATGAAGGAAAGTCGTTTCAAGAGATCTTTGACACAAGAGAGGCTGAAGCAAAAAATGGTAAACTCAAAATGCCCAAAGAAGGGGCTACTCTTTATGTGCTAAGTACTGATGCGGAAAAATATAACATGACAACTGGGGAAGTGTCTGATACTTATTTAAGATATGTTGTTTACCTACCTTGGGCAACTGCTGAGACAACTGGTCTTCCACTGAAACCTAGTGCACCAGGTATGCCTTGGATCATGGATCCGGGTACGCACCGGGCGCATATCATGATTACTCCTCCGAGGGATTAAGTGAAGTTCTCAGATTCAAGGGCAATTAATTAAAAGAATGATTTTACTTTTGGTTTATTCTCGATAAATAAATTTCCCTTAAATGCCTCTTTTCGCAGAGCAGACCTTTAAAGGTCTGGACTACACCCAAGTACCACTTTCTCCTTCAGAATATGAACATTGCACCTTTGAACAGTGTAATTTTTCAGGGCTTGATTTGAGAGGTAATAATTTTGAGAACTGTACTTTCAAAAATTGTGACCTAAGCAACACAAAAGTTCCAGACGTATCTTTTCAGCAAGTAAGATTCGAACATTGCAAAATGCTAGGCATTCACTTTCATGCGAGCAATCCATTTCTATTAGAATTTATCTTCAGCGGATGTCAACTTGACTATTGTAGCTTTTACAATCTGAAGATCAAAAAATCAAAATTCATCAATTGTAGGCTTTTGGAAACTGACTTCACACAGGCAGATTTGACTGGATCTGATTTTCAAGGTTCAGACTTAAGCGGAACTACTTTTGACCAAACTATCGCAGAAAAAGTTGATTTCAGGAATGCAAACCACTATTCTATTGATCCGGAAATAAACAGAATCAAAGGTGCACGATTTGATTTGGATGGTTTACCTGGTTTGCTTGGAAGGTATGGGATTAAGATCGGCTAACGTTCTGGATAAAGGCACGGGTATTCACCTTTTATTGGCGCACTTTAGGATGATGATGTAGCATCCTGGTCATTAGTCTTTGATTTGATCCTTATCCTGAATTAATAGAACCCAATCTTCTTCGGGCCCAGAAGTTGGCGGCTGAAGTGAGAGGGAACTAGAAGGTTTCAGTTTTTTAATTGCTGTTTTCTTACCATTTCTCGGGTTATACCAAATTCCTTGAAGCTTATCTCCTGTCATTTCTGTCAAGTCTAACTTCACTTGCCTCGGTTTGGCCAAATAGACTATCACATATGAGCCATCGCTGGCTATAGCTGCTCGAATCTGATCTTCATTTTCTGGGTTTTCGGATAGTATCAAATTCTGATTGGATATAATCTTTGTAAAGTTTATTTCTTCAAAAAACCTCCTGAAATACTTCATTGATTCAGCTCCTGGTCGCTCTAATGCTCCTTTCCAATCAGTAAGCGTAGGAATCACAAAAACCTCCCCTTCCTTATGCATCTGCCAAACAGCATTGTTGCCATAGGTATATCCTGCCACTCCTGCGAGCATATCCCAATAAGCTAGCACCCTAACATCATATCCTGTAAAAAAACCTTCCGGAAAAACCGATTGGTCACGAATATTCCCCTTTTCATCTACCTTATCAGCAAATTCTCCTGACTTAAAAGTCATGTATTTCCAAAACTTCACTGGAATATCTTCATAAGCTGGCTCCCCATCGACCGTTGGTTTCTGAGGCCTTAAAGCAAGATCCTTTCTGGCAAATCGATATACTTCCAAAAACTTTTTCTCATGTCCACTTTGATACATGTTGAAGTCCAGCCAATCGGGATCATCCAATGCATCTGAACTAGAGCTAAATCCCCGGGGATGAAATGTAGTCAAATGGCGGTTTTCGTCACCTTCTTCCAGTCCTTTAGCCATAGCATCCCAAATTTGAGCGACTTCTTCATTAGCTACCATTCGATCACCTCCTAATATCCAAACGAGGTCACTATTTCTATACCGCTCACCCAGAAACCGTCCATAAGTCTTAGCATTTGCCGCATCAAAAATCAATGGACCTGCTCCTGGATTTGCACTAAATATCTTGTCTCCCCAAGTAGGCAAAATCCCCATGGTCAAACCAAGTCTGTTAGCTTCTTCAATAATAAAATCTACATGGGCGAAATAGGCTTCATTGGGTTGGGTAGGATCCAAATTATGAAAAGGCAAATCACCATTTGCATTGGGCGTTTTCACCCCATCTCTTTCTGCCAAAATAACGGCTTGAATTACAGTAAAACCTTGCTTGGCGCGCGTTTGAAGATATAACTTAGCTTCTTCCTGATTGAGTCTATGAAATAACTCCCATGCAGTGTCTCCCAACCAAAAAAATGGTTCTCCTTCAGAATTCTCAAAATACCTACCATTTGGCGTAATCCTCAAATCTTGAGCATTTCCCAGATTTAGGAAGGTAAAAAAGCATATAACTAGTCCTATTATCTTCTTCATATTAGTTGGGAATGTTACGTGTTCTCTACTCCTGCCACTACCATTTTTATAGTATTGTAATCGTATTTTCCTTCAAAATGAATTCTTAGAGCTTGTAGATTTTTGATATTCTCGATTTGCGAACTGATCTCGGAGATCACCTCCATCGGTAAACAGTCTTCTAACTCCACTCTTCCTTCTTGAATTCCTTTTGCCAAATGCCCCTTGATGGTCGATTCGGCTAATCCTCGAGCCACCACGATATCTCCAATGCTCTTACCTTCATTGATCATCGCAAAAGTTATCTCGTAAGTCTCTCCCACTTTCCGCTTCAGATTTTTCTTGCCGGTCTTTTTCCTACCTGTTTTATTACTGGCAAATTTTGGATTATCCGCAGCTGCTTGCTTCGCTGCTTCAGCCAATCGAAGTCGGAGATTGATTTTATCTTGCTCCAAATCACTCATTTTTTCGGGAATACCACCATCCATGATTGAGGAGATCAAACGACTCACCTTGCTGATCTCACCGTACTTTCTCAACAAGCTAACTTCCAATTCTTCCAAGGAATTGGCATAGGTCTTTGTTCTGGAAAATCGCTCCACTTCAGCTCGATGAATAAGTATTTTCTCAAGTGCTGTTTTCAAAAAACCCTTGAAATAGGAAGCTCCCTTGTCCAATCTCTCCATTAATTTCTCTTTGTCATTCTGCTGCAAGAGAAAACGTAATTGATTGCTGAATTTTCCAGCCGTCGCCACTTCATTTCGAATCAATGTGGCGATTTCTCCCACAGCTTTTTGCATCTCAGGATCTTCAAACTCCAATGAGCTATCATTCTTTCGCTGGAAGCTGTTTATTTCTTGAAGCAAACCAGCCAAATCAAAGGTTTCTCCAGACAATAACGAAAGGTATCGCTGCTGATATGCTCCCAAAAGTTCATCCAGTTTCGCGTTCTTTTTGGCAGTCTCCACAAACGACTGTACCTGAGAGTCTGACTGTAAGGCATTATTTTGGATTCTTGTTCGCAAGATTAATCCTTCCAAACTTCTCAGTCTACTAAGAGCGACGTACACCTGTCCAGGTGCAAAGGCATTACCAACATCAATAATCGCCTGATCAAAGGTCAACCCTTGGCTTTTATGAACTGTCACAGCCCAAGCAGTTTTAATTGGATATTGACTAAATGTGCCAATCACTTCCTCCTCCAATTCTTTAGTATCTGGATTGATGACGTATTTCTTATTTTCCCAGATTTCCTTCCGCAATTGGTACAAAATGCGTTTTCCTTCCAGCATCACTTTGATGGAATCTTCTTCCAATTCCTCCACAGTTGCAAGCTTTCCATTGAAGTAATCTTGATTTCCCGATGAATCATTTTTGATAAACATCACCTGGGCTCCTACCCTTAATTCGAGGGATTTGGGAAGGGGATAGATATTTTCAGGAAAATCATTTTCAATTTCTGCTTCATAGAACTTTGACTCACCTTTCAGTGCCATCAACCGATCCCGATTAATCTGGTCAGCTTTATAATTGTGTGTTGTAATTGTAATGCAGTCCTTTACTTCGGCGATTTCTTCCTGCGTCTTATAGTGCTTGTTCAGAAGTGCTATATCTTCAGAAGTCACCATATTCTCCCTGAGGTGATTCAAAACTTGAATAAAGTCCTCGTCTTGCTGTCGGAAAATTTTATCCAACTCTAAATAGACCAAACCTGAGTCTTGCAAAACCCTAGCTTCGAAGAAATGCATACTTGGGTAAAACTTACTGAGCACTTGCCATTCATTATCTCTAACTATCGGCGGTAACTGAAATAGATCCCCAATCATCAATAGCTGAACACCTCCAAAAGGTGTATTAAAATTCCTTTTGACACTCCGAAGTCTATAATCTATAGCGTCCAGCACATCTGCCCGCAACATACTCACCTCATCAATGACCAATAGCTCAATAGATTTTAGCACATTTTTCCGTAGCGCATTTAGCGGATGTTTTCGAACCAGGGTATGTTGAGTAAAACACCCATACTGATCAGAAAAATTGCCCTCGGGCTCATTCACCGGGAGAAAAAAACCAAGTGGAAAAAGGAATTGCGAATGGATGGTAACTCCGCCTGCATTTAGTGCTGCAATTCCTGTAGGAGCTACGATTACGTGGTTTTTATGTGTTTGTAAAGCTAGGTTTTTCAGAAAGGTCGTCTTCCCCGTACCTGCCTTCCCAGTCAAAAAAATCGGTGCTCCGGTATTGTTGACAAATTTCGCAGCCAGCTCAAGTTTGTCAGTACTTTGATTTCCCATTAGACGAAACTACTATTTTTAAAAATGAATCGATTGGAGAATGAAGTCAAAAACTTCATTTAACTAATTTCGATTTTTTATTTGCAATCCGCAAAAAGCTTAAACGCAACTTACAATATAGAAAACAACTTATTTAGTACAGATCAATAATTGTCTTCTAGGTAAGCTCCTAAAACAGAGAAAAGGATTAACTCTCTGAATCTATCCACATATCCGCTGCGCAATTAATTACCCAATTCGCCCGAAGCCAACACATAAAAAATCTTAAAAAAAGAAGGGGAAACGTGCAAAAGGCATCAATTGTCTGATGGCACACCTTTCGTTTCTTATTAATCAACCGCAACCTAACACTAAACCCAACTAATCATGAATACCCAATATCATTTCCCAATTAGTAGTTCAACAGCAGCAAACTGTACCGTCAAAACAATTAGCGATGAAGTAGTAGGAAGTATCAAGGACATCATGCTGGACACCGAAACTGGTGAAATCGCTTATGTAGTCCTTGCGGTAGATACCGGATTTCTAAATCTTGGCAACAAACTCTTAGCTCTTCCTTGGGGGGCATTTGATTTTCACAGTCACCAACGTGGTGTCATTCTGGTAAAGATCAACAAAGAAAAGCTTGAGAATGCTCCAGGTTTTGACAAAGACGACTGGCCTATAGGTCCGCAGCATCAATTCATCAACGACGTTCATACATATTATGGTTTTGACAGAAGAAGAGCGTTAATTGAATAGGCGTGGCGCTCTGAATCTGTTTGGCTCTCCAATCTTGGGGAGCCTTTTTTGGTACCTTAATACCAGAGGGATCAGCATTAAATGAGTTTCATCAATATGGAAAATTTGACCATAACACCTAATCTCCCTCAACAATTGAAAGACTTGGCAATTCCATTGAATTCTGATCACTAATCCTATCTCCTTTTCCCACCATCAGGCGGATCTTGTTCCTTCATCAGGATTTGCATCAGGTCACCTGGTACTATTTCCAGCATTCCTTCTCTTAGAGATTCCCAAATTAGATTGAAAGTACCTCGATACACATTTCGTTCTGTCTGAAAAGTCGCTGTTTTATAATTCTTATTTTCTGGAAGGTTATTGCTTGAGGTAAGAACATTTGCTACGATAGACATCAATTTCTTCTTTTGTGCATTGTCATCTCTTAGCTCAAGTTTGAGATCATCGTACTGGAACTTCATGAAATTAGAAGAGGAGAACCGTGTCGCATCCATTGTGATTTCTAGCTTTTGCATGCTACCTGAAGTAATATTGACAGAAACCAAGTCGCCTAGAATCCCATTAAGTGATGGCAGTGAAAAAGGATCCACACTAGCTTCCAAATGAAAATTCTCTTTGGTACTATCGCTTGTATAAGGAACTTTGACATCCATGCGCATCGGTGCAAAACCGTTCAATACTGCTTCACCATGAATAAGTAGCTCGCCAGACTGTAGAGAATCCAAAGAAACTGCATGGGATATTTTGGCCGAAAGTTGCTCGAAAATTAGGCTCCCAGGTTCAGATTTCCCCTCTGAAATCTGGGAATAGGTGATTTTTGAATTCATCACCTTAATGGTATCTATCTCTAAAGGAAAGGGAATTTGCTCCACCATTCCTTCAAACATAGGTTTTTCTGGTTCAAAAGGCCGCGGCTTATTTTTATTCCTGACATCATGCAAATGCAGGCTATCTATTGTCAGCAATCCAGCCACTACAGCCCAGTTGCCATAGATATTACTTTGTGCATTTATTTGTTCAATCCGTATGTGTTTAACATCTACTTCAATGAAATCCTTTTGAACCTTTGCTTTTTTGGCTACTTCAATATTGGTATCCTTATATTTCAGCTGAAGGTCAAAAAAATCAAATTTTTCCTGTTTAGAATCATAAGCCAAAGAACCTAGGGTGAAAGTTTGATCTTGATTGATGTTTACTAGCAGGTTTTTCATGCTGGTCTTTATACTTTCCAATTTGAATGGAATGGCATAATTCACCCGAACAGAATCTGTCTCAAGATTTACCGCATCTATTTCAAAACCTTCAAAACTCCCAAACTTCCTGACGGAATCAGACTTGGTATAAAACTCCCCTGACCCATCTGTAAGCACTACATTGTGGATAATACCTCGTGACACCAAATCACCAAAAAGGCCTTGAAATTCTTTAGACATATCTGCAGGTTTTGACGCAATAGAATCATTCCTGACAAATATGAAATTTGGTGAATCAAATCGCAGTTCATCTATTTCTGCTACTTTTCCAAAAATAAACCCAAACATATTCACCCCATCTAGACTTAGGGATTTCATCGTGCCAGTGATAGTAACTGACTTTTCCTCTTCCACTGGTAAAATCGAAATGCCATGCAGCCCTATTTTACCTCTAAATAACTGAAAATCAACATCCTCAAAAAGAATAGTATAGGCTCGATCTTCTTTACCATTAATAATTTCAGGTAATTTCTGAACGACCCATTTTTCCAAGATAACAATTGCGACTATGGCTAAGAAAATCAGAATTCCTAAGGCCCAAATAATTTTTTTCAAGGGGAGATTTGTAAACTAGCGTAAGGATAAACCTATCAATGGATAATTTCAAAAAGATACAAATAAATAATAACTAAATCATATTGCATTCTTAGATCAAGGTAGCCACACCAAAGCCTTATCCAACCATATAAATAAAAAGAGAAAACAACGGAATGATTTTAATTCTTTCGAAGCATCAAAAATCATTAACTTCCACTTTGATTCGCTTACTTTTCTTGAAACAAATTAATTTTAGATAGTTAAAAAGTGAGAACGAGCAATTCAATCCAACATGAAAAAAACATCTTTTGTATTAGTAGTTTTTTTACTGGGGCTACACTTCAGTTTATTTGCTCAAGAAAAATATCCAGAATTCAAGGTTCTCACCTATAATATTTACCATGGCGAAAAACCTGATTCTCTAGGCAAGCCCAACCTAGACGATATCGCCAATCTGGTAATTTTACTTCAACCTGAGGTGGTTGCGTTCCAAGAGGTGGACAGTATGACGACTCGTTCCGAAGAAATCTACGGTAAGAAAATTGACTGGATAGCCGAACTTGGAAAGAAGACAGGCTACAGGAGCTACTTCGCAAAAGCAATGGATTTTGCAGAAGGTGCCTATGGCGAAGGTATTTTAATCAAAAAAGCGTTGAATTACACCACCTTACAGCTACCTACACCTGTAGAAGGAGAAGCTAGAGCTGCGGCATGGGCAAAAATTGAATTGAGAGACAGAAAAGAACTTTATTTTGGGGCCACCCACCTATGCCATCAATTCCCAGAGAACCGCCTTGCGCAATTGGATTCTATGATTAGCTATGCAGATTCACTTCCCAATCCAGCATTTTGGGTAGGTGATTTAAATTTTGATCCTGCCTCAGAGGAATATAAAAGTATTCCTGAAAAATGGAGTGATGCCGGAATGGTAGCAAATGACACAACACCAACGTTCAATTCAGAGGAAGGAAAAAGAATTGATTACGTATGGTATGATTCAGAATATTTTGAGCTTGTGAATTACCAGGTAATTGACGCTACATTCTCTGATCATTATCCCGTTTTAGTTACCCTTCGATTAATAAAACCCTATAAAGAATGAAAAAAACAGCCCTCTTTCTGGTCCTGACTTTATCTATTGGATTTTTTTCCTTTCAGCTCTTATCAACAAATACTAAAGATCCTGATTGGCAATCACTTTTCAATGGAAAAGATATGAAGGATTGGATTGTGAAAATCCGTACTCATGAACTGAATGACAATTTCGCAAACACATTTAGAGTAGAAGATGGCTTGATGAAAGTCAGATATGACGGTTATGATCAGTTTGATCAGCAGTATGGTCATATTTTTTACAAAAAGCCATTTTCCAATTACCTGCTTCAAGTAGAGTATAGATTTGTAGGTGAGCAAGCAAATGGTGGTGAAGGATGGGCGACTAGAAATAGTGGTGCAATGCTTCATTGCCAAGACCCTAAGACAATGCTGAAAGATCAAGACTTCCCGATTTCAATAGAAGCACAATTTCTCGGCGGAAATGGAAAGGACAAAAGGAGCACCTGTAATCTATGTACTCCGGGAACTAACGTAGTTATGGATGACAAACTTATAACTTCACATTGTGTAAATTCTACGTCTGAAACTTATCATGGAGATCAGTGGGTCACTGCAAACTTTATTGTACTAGGAAATGGTGACGTACATCATCTGGTAGGAAAAGACACCGTTTTGAGCTATACTAAATCTCAGATGGGCGGAGGTAATGTAAACCCAGTCGATCCAAAAGTAAAAGTAGATGGTCAAATGCTAACTGGAGGGTGGATTTCATTACAAAGTGAAAGTCATCCAATTGATTTTAGAACAGTTCGAATTATTGATCTAGACCCTATCAAAGACGATCAGGCTAAATTAAAGGCTTTGGTCTCTGAAAAACTTAACGATTAAAAGTCAAGATTGGAATCGAGACTTTTACGAAAAAAAACAAAGGCCGCTAATCATAATGACTAGCGGCCTTTGTTTTGATAACCGGAAGTAATAAACCTCCGATACGTTTGCTAAACTCTAACTCCGGTATTACCTCCACCTGATAAGGTGATATTTACAGGGGCATTTGTTTTCCAGTTTCCACCTGTAAAGTCGGGCACATCAATGGAATTGGACCTGTTTGCAACAGACCACTCACTTAGAGGAGATATACTACTCCAAAGTGCTGCATCATAGACATCTTGATCTAAAGGAAGGCCATTTCTCAGGCAGTCAATCAATCTCCAGTCCATCATAAAGTCCATACCTCCGTGGCCCCCTACTTTTTTTGCCAACTCCCCTACTTTTTGGATAATCTCAGGGGTGTATTTGGTTTCCAAATCTTTGAATTCCTCCTCTTTCAACCAGCCATGACCTTTAGCTACTCTTGGTTGAGGATACTTTTGAGCGTAGCCCTCTGTCCCGCTCACCACATGAAGTCGTGAATAAGGACGCGGTGAAGAGACATCATGCTGAATCATAATCGTCTTTCCATGCTTAGTTTTTACCATGGTTGTATTCATATTTCCACGGAATTTTTTCTCAGCATAGGAAGCAAAGAAATTATCCTGTTCAGCCAATTTCACAGCCTCAGCATGCATAGAGAAATCATTGGAAGATGTTGAGGTCAAAAAGTCCATTTGATCTCCTCTATTGATATCCAATATTTGGCAAATTGGACCAAGACCATGAGTAGCATACAGATTACCATTACGGTAATTCTCTTTCAGCCTCCACATGTCCTGATAACCACCATCTTTTTTGAAATTCAATGAAAGTAAATCATGAATGTATGCTCCTTCCACATGAAGAACCTCTCCAAAATATCCCTCACGCTTCATTTTCAAAGTCATCAACTCAAAGAAATCATAGCAGCAATTTTCCAACTGCATGCAATGCTTCTTGGTACGCTCAGAAGTCTCCACCAATTGCCAGCACTCATCAAGTGTTCGCGCTATAGGCACTTCACAGGCTGCATGCTTGCCAGCTTCCATGGCATACACAGACATAGGAGTATGCCATTCCCATGGAGTAGCGATATAGATCAAATCCAGATCATCTCGATCCATCATTTCTTTCCAGGAATAGGCATTCCCAGAGTAACCATCAGGCTTATGCGGAGTATCTTTTAATTGAGCTTTTGCTTTTTCAACTCGCTCAGGCAGCAAATCGCAAAGCGCTTTGATTTCTACATTTTCTATTTTACTCAATCGATCAACAGCACCAGGCCCTCTCATTCCAAGTCCCACTATTCCGATGCGAACTGTATCAATTTTAGGAGCAGCAAAACCACTCATATTGAAAGATTGAATGCGATTAACACCTTGCTTAGCTTGTAAAGGAAGATTCTCAAATTCATTGGCGAGGGTAGATCCCGCCCCGAAAAGCCCCAAACCTACCAAGCCGGTTGATTTCAGAAACTCTCTTCTCTGGTTATTTTTCATTTTATTATTATTAATTATAATGGTCATCCCATAAAGAATCCAGAGGAATCTCACAATTTCAAAAACAGGCCATTTGGCGTGATTTTGAAATGCTCAATTTCAGGATGCGTTTTTTTATTGACTTGGCTAATTAATAAAAAAATTAAGGAAGTATGGGCACCTTACAAATAAAAAAAACCGAAAGCCAGTGGCTTTCGGTTATCTCCAATTATAATTTGGGACTATTAAATCAAATTTTCTTAGCAAGGATTACATTCCAGAAATTAGATAATAGACAAAAAACTAGGGGCGATTATTCACTTTTCAACAACTTTTAAACGAAGGACTGTTTGGATTCTTCGATGCAAAAGTAAATGTTAACTACCCTGGGTAAAAAATGACATAAATCAAAAAACTAACGGCTTTAAGGCTGCAAAATTTAAGATCAAAAGGACATTACTGATAATAAAAGTTATATTGAAAGAAGAAAATTGGTTTTTACAAGACTCCAGCAATTCTAATTATTAGCTAGGTTTCAAATTATTCATTTCGAAAAATGAAGTTTTTCAGATTCCTTCTTCCCTGCCTTCTGATACTTTTGGGTATATATACTTCTAGTGCTCAGGATATCTCTACCGCAAATAAAAACGATACAATTACTCTTGCACAAGCATATATGAACTTGTATCTGGTAGAAATTTATTTTGACACCATTCCTGAAGAACGTTTAAAAAAGATTATTGCATATGAAAATGACCAAATCAAGGCTATAACAAACAGCACTTTTATTAGAGCAAATTCTTCCCTTTATAATTTCACAAATGCACTTTTTTATCAAAATCAAACAAAGCTTCTGCACCGTAGCAGAGATGAAGTAAGTCGTGGCTTATTACGTAGATTGAAAAGTTTACTTGATCGAGGAATTAATTATTACAACTCTGCCAAAATTGAAGATTTCCAAACATTCGATAAAAAAGAAAATAGCTTTTTTGAATTGATCAAATTTGATCAAGAATCAAACCTGCTTTTGAAATCAGAAATCAGAAGCTTGAAAAATGAATTAAACACCTTGTTTAACGAGGATCTTTATCCTGACTTTCAGCGCATTTTTCTAGCTGCAAAAAATAAAAACCAGTTCCATATTGATTCTCTAGAATTCTATGCTGGCATCTATTCTATGCCACTTAGTAGGGAAATCATAACTAATAAGCCTGATTTTCAACCATTTTCTTTTGGGGATCCTAATTTTATTAACCCGGATTATACAGCTGCTTCAAGATTGGATTTGTTATCAAGGTATGTTCAACTAAAATATGTAGTATCTAAAAGAACTCGAGTTGGGCGGAATTTCAATAAAAGACTTTTATATGATCAATTCTATGATTTCAAAAGTAGCGTCACAAGTGAACGGGATAAATTTATTAAAGAAGAATTGAACGCTAAAGTCCTCGAAGCCCTTTATCGAGAGCTATGCAACAAGTTCCCTTTGGATAAGGACAACTTAGGTGAGGAATTAAGTAACGGAGGCTCTGCGATGGTGCAAATGCCTTCTAACAGTTTACAATACTATTTTTTCCCTAACCCAGCTCCACTTGCATCTGCAAATTTCATAAAAGCAGACTTTAAGCCATCCTTATCTACTCTTGGCCAGGTAGATTCATTTCTCAGAAAAGATCTAGTAGAGGCAGGATACAAAAATCAACTCCATTACTATTATGATATGGATGGCTTTGCATTGACCACCAGTTTGGAAAAATTCCGCATCGATGGTTTTTCAGTACCAACAGAACAGCGATTTACTCAAAATCTAGGCGGTGATGGAAAGTTCACCTACTTCGAGATTTTTAAGTCCATGTTTTTTAAGGTAGAGTCTGAGTTTAGGATGTTTGCATTTATCGTCGCATCAAACCCTGCCACAATGAGCAATGTTGCTATGACGCCAGGGGTTTCACAGCAATTGTTAAAAAACAGTTATGACACCCTCCCAGATGACCTGAAAAAGACAAGTCTGCCAAATAAAGTTCTCTCGATATTTGTTTATCATTTTCACCAAAATGATATAGGAGAAGTGCCTGAACTTGATCTTAGCGGAAAGCTTACTGTGCAAGATCATCTAAAAACTGCAGGACTATTAAATATTGTTCAGTGAAAGTTATTCTATCGGAAGTCTTTTTGAAATATATTCTTTAAAAGGGAATTTTTCACGAATAGTAATTCCATTTTCTAAAACAATATCAACTCGAATTGTATCACAAACACCCCAGCCCAAATAGCCAATTGAAAAAGAAGAAGTCTGATCTCTAGAAGTCCGAATACTATCATAAAATCCTTTACAAAAATTGTATCTAACTTCCTTTATTTCATTTTTCCTAAATGACGGAAGCTCAAGCCAAAATGTGAAATTATAATTTTTCTTGCCTCCAGATAAGGTGTTAGAGGGACTAACGGATGCTCTTATTTCCACCAAACTGTCTATTGGAGCAACTCTTTCCATTTCTAATAAACCTTTCAAGTCATCTTCACTTAGATTTTCATATTGATCTCCCTTACCTTCAAGCAATAGTCTAATTAATTCGTCAGAGTAATTCTTTTCTATAGTCACTGCTTTTTCCGCTTCTAAAGCATCATTTGCACTTTTTTGAGCTTTAAATGCGATTAAAATAAAAAGCCCAGCGACCACTACAAACACTCCAACTGCAACTTTCAAAAACATTGACTTCTTACTCTTCACCAAGTCATCATACTTCTGCTTGGCCTCCCTCTGCTTTTCCTTCTTGAGCGCATCTCGACTTTTCTCTATCCAATTAAGCTCCTCTTCACTTAGCTTCAACTTTTTCAAAGATGGCTCGATATAGATAAGCTGCTTCTCAGTGAAATATTCCCTTGCTTCTTCATTTACTCCGACCTGACTTCTAATCAAGCGTTTAACTTCCAGGAGCGAAGTTTCCTCAACACTTCTCCGTTCTGCGATTGGCTTGGCTAGGGAATCATGGGAAATCTCAAACGTATCTGTATTCTCATTGTAGCGAAGGAGTCGGCTATTGGAAAAAACCTCTACCACGTCATTGACCATTTTTTGGTCTAAGTCCGGTAATCGGTCAAACAATTCATCTTTAGTGATAGGGTCTTTTGTACCTTCCAATGTGGCAAATGGAGAGAGTATTTTCCAGATTATAGAAGAATTCAAGGTCGGGTAGTTTCCGTTCAATTCTTTAGAAATATCAGCTACCTGTTCCTCTAGAAAATTGCTCAAGATATCACCGATCTTACCCATTTCATTCACTTTTTCAGAAGTGAATTCAGCCGGTTTTTCTCTCCTTTTGTCTCCAGTTATATTCAGGTATAGCTTATCCAAAAATACCTGCAAAAATGGCAATTGTATGGTCAGGGATTTTTTGTCGCCTTTGATTTTGTGAAAAATAGCTTCAGCAACTGCATCTTCTTCTCCTTCCTTGATAGATATATTTGATCCTTCATATGCCGTAGCTCCAATAATCACTTGCTTGACCTTGTCCAAATTCATTGGTTCCACACGCAATTTCTTGCGAAACAGCTGAGGAATAGCCCGCTCAAAATCAAACAAATACCCCAAATACTCCTCTCGAATAGAGAATATCAACTTTACAGGTTGACCTGATTGGAGAATACCTTGTATTGTTTCTATGAATATTTGCTGCTCGGTAAGAGAGCCAAGGATGAAAAGCTCCTCAAACTGATCAAAGATCAAATACACAGGTCTGAAGTTCTTTTGATAAACTGCCCGAATTGATTTACTGATTGGAGTAAGTTGCTGACTCGAATTATCCGCATCTATTTCCCATTCGTCTAGATAGCTTGTTTCATCAAAATCCAAATTCACCTTTCCTCCAGCCTTTTCCAAAGCTGATTTCAAAGATTTATTGATATCAGATCCGCGTCGGATCATCAGATCCAGCCAATCATGAGGCTGAAACTTGCCAGCCAAGCCACAATTGATCAAACTCGTTTTGCCTGTTCCAGACGCTCCATACACAAGAACTGTTGCCGATTGAAAAACCATCTCGTACAAAGCTTTGATCTCCTCATCCCTTCCAAAAAACACATTTCTATCTTCTCTTTGATAGGAGTCAAGAAATTTGAAAGGGTACTTTTTCATGGGGATTCCAAGTTTGTGGGTTATAAAAAATTAAAATGAGTCTTCAGCAAATTCTTCTTCTACACCTGTCAAGGCTTTTTTAGCTTCGAAAAACAAACTGTAAACCTTATCAAGGTTCATATCTATTCTATTTCCCTTTTTGGAAAGCCAGGAATTAAGCACATTCAAACTAGAGTCGCTAGGTCTTGGATTATCTGATTTACTGATGACTTCCTTGCTATTATCTTCGATAAAACTATAGTTGAGACTTAGATCATCATACGTATTTGCATGAGAATAAAAGCAGATTTTTGAACCACCTTCTAACTTCAATCCATTCAAATCAATGATAAAAGGATCGAGAATTTATATTATTCCGATAATTATCCTTAAAAATAATCACGGCATGAGAAATCACCGGAGATGACTCTCTTCGCACATTACTTTGACTCTCATTATTTGCCAGACTCTCTCCTATCAGCAAGGTATAATTGTGCAGATATAACCCTTCCTGATCATTTCTCTGCTGATTAAAATCTATCTCATTAATAGAGATCATTCTGTATTCTGACAAGAAACTTAGCCTCTCCAATACCACCGCCAGATTTTCTTCTGTTTCCCTACAGTCTTCAAGGGTGTAAGAGGCATTTTTTAAAAGCTGCGATGACTCATTTAGTTTTTGGCAAGCGTTCCATATATCTCCGCCTTCCTGAAGGCCAGGGAGCAAGTCTAGTGATTCGGAAATGAGAAAATCTAATTTATTGTCAGTATATATTTCCAGCAAATGACTTAGCAGTTCTACAAATTCAAGGATATCTTCTTCAGCAGCATTTCTGAAAAACTTGACTAGGGCATTCTTCTGGGATGTAGAAAACTCAATTTTACCGGCTAACTGATGATCCCATAAGCTTCGAAATTAGAGCATAGCAAATAAGTTGTAAGCCTCGCTTAGCCGTAATCTGGCAGTTCTCCAAATACCTCATCATTTTGCTATCAGAATAACCCTCTGCGCCTATAGACATTAACTTTCGGATTTGGCTGCCTATCACCCCAACATATCCACTTATGATAATTCTCTTAGCTGTTTTTACCAAATCCGCATTTGCTGCCCAGTCCGCATTTGCGGATAAAAAATCACCAGCTTTCCGATTATGAGTACTAATAGCTTCTAGTAGACTTTTAGTCAGAACCTCATTAAATCTATTCTCTACCTCTCCCGCCTCCTTTTTAGAGGAGGAATGACTAGCATTTTCAACTTCCTTGGCAGGTGAGCCAGATTCGTATTCCTGCAAAATCATGTCCAGCTGACTTCTGTATTTATTAACGAGATTGTCGATTGAAGTGTATTCAGTGTGAAAATGGCCTAGCTCTCCTAATTTCTTTTTGAAATCTAAAAGGGTATTAATTTCGTCTGTGATAGCGCCCACATTAATGGAAGCATTTTTAAAATAGGTCCAAATCCTAGGTTTACCTTGTGCTTTGAAAATTTCGTATGCAGTGTAAAATTCTTCGGCAGTGTATTTTCCAACCTTGGTATAGAAAAGACATAAAACTAAATCACTCTGGCGAATAGCTTCATTGTATTCATCTTGTAGCCGAGTACTCGAAATGGAATCTTTGAAAAACTCCCATTGCTCTAACTTTAAGTAAATTCCTTTGGTGTGTAAACGATCATTTTCTCGGGAAATAAAAGCTCTAAACTCTTCCCGGTCCTCTTTCAATTCTGACGAAGAGGCAATAAAAATTCGAATCGTTTTCATAGGTTAAATAATTAGTACCGTATCACCTTAAAGAGCTCTCCTCTCAACTAAACCAACATTTATTCTTTAATGCTGCGTTTAATATAGATAAAATTTTGCTTTTGGCAGGCTTATTTTATGGATTACATCCATTAGACTTCAATTCTCTAAAAAATACTTTTGCATCACCTGCTCAGCCATTTTGCCCTGAGGACTAAAGTCAGGCTCGCGATGTTTCCCTTCAGGATACCACTTCCAAAAAAACACCCCAGCCATCAGGATTCTTTCCATGCGGTTTCAAAAAATGCTTCATAGCAAAGCGCCTGCATTTCCTCTGAGAGTTCGGTTTCCCTGCGTTCATTTGGCCAAACCCAAGGCTCTTTTGCTGCATCCACAGTATTGCAATAGCCAATCTCCGTGAACATTACAGTTTTTTGGTATTTCCGAACCACTTTATCAATCCTTCCAATACTCTTTTTCCAACCTGATTTTAGGTCTGATAAATCAGGATCTGCTTTGGTGGAAAGTGGAAAATATGCCTGAATCCCTATGTAATCCAGCGCATCCCAAAATTTGACCTGCTCAAATTCAGTGAAATTGGCAGCATAAATAAGCTTACCAGAATAGACTTTGCGAATTTCAGCAATCACTTTTCTCCAGTCTGCTTCCCGCTCCGAAGTCATTTCCAATTCTGTCCCAACGCATAGCATCGGGATTTGGTGTTCCTCTGCCATCACCGCATAATCAAGAATGAAACCTGTGTAGTTTGCAAACCATTCCTCCCAATCCGCCTCATTTTGCATGGCTATTTCTCCAGGCCAGCTTCCCCTTACCCAAAGATGGGGCTTGAGCATATTCATAATACCATGACGAGCTGAAGAATCAAAAGTCGCTTTGATTCCTTGAGATGATTCACCCCACCATTTATTCTCATTGTGTGTATCCCAGCGGATTTCAGGCTTATTCTTTTCAGTTTGCCATCCGAATGGAGTTTGCGAAAGCGCATCTGCACCAGTCGTCTTCAATGCTTCTAATTCTGGGCCTTGGAGTGGCGACCTACTTCCTACCCAGCATACCCCTCTCCATTTTTCAAGCGCTATTACACTAGTATTTTCAGGTAAAAACCACCAACTCAACCCTAACAGCAGAACGACTCCTACTGAACTAAAAAGATATGTTCTTTGGGTCGAAAGGTTCATTTTGCCAGCATGGTTTGGATTACGATTTCTTCCTGCAGGGTTTTATGAACAGGACATTTGTTGGAAATCTCCAAAAGTCGCTGCCTTTGCACTGAATCCAATTCTCCTTCGATTTCTATTATTCGGGTAAACTGACTGACTTTAGCGGAAGATTCCTCAGGATTTTCACTATCCGCCAAGTGTACTTTCTCATGGTTGAGAAAAACAGAAACTTGTTCCAAAGGCCACTTTTTTCGCTCAGCATACATTTTCAATGTCATAGCGGTACAACTTCCCAACGATGCCATGAGCAGGTCATATGGATTTGGCCCCAAATCTGCCCCACCTACATCTGTTGGCTCATCAGCAATCAAATGATGGTTTGGCGTCATCACCTCAGTCGTATATTTCTCACCGGAAAGACGTACGAAAACCTGATTTCCTCGCGTATCATTCGGTTCTTTTTCTTCTTCAACTATCACATATCGCTGACTCCAGCTTCCAATCACCTCGGCGATATATTCGGAATCCTTTGGATTGGAAATCAAATGGTCAGCGCCATCCAAAGAAATAAAACTCTTCGGGTGTAAAGCCGCATTATATATTTCAGCGGCATTGGATACCTCCACTATTTCATCTTGCGGAGAGTGCATCACCAACAGGGATTTCCGAAGCTTTTTCAGAAAGGTATCTAAAGGCTTTTGTTCCAAATCATCCAAAAACCTCTTCGAAATCGTAAACGGCCTACCACCTATATTCACTTTTGCCTTTCCGTTTCTCTCGATTTCAGCAACACTCTCGGAAAAAAGATTTTGAACATGCCCAGGATATGCCGGCGCGCCGATGGTGACCACAGCTTTGACTTCTGGCATCTCAGCAGCCGCATACAATACTGCAGCCCCACCAAGTGAATGACCAATCAACATCTTCGGAGATTTGTATTCCTCAGCCAAAAAATTGGTTGCATCAATCAGATCACTCACATTTCCGCTGAAACTTGATTCTTCAAATTCTCCCTGACTCATACCCAATCCTGTGAAATCGAAGCTTAGGGTCGCTATCCCATTTTGGGAAAGTGCCGCACAAACACGCGTCACAGCTGAGAAATTCTTCGAACAGGTGAAGCAATGTGCAAAAAGTGCAAAAAAATGAGGTTTCTGATCCGCTGGCAGATATAAATGTGCCGCAAGCTCAAAACCATTTCTGTTATTAAATTTCAGTCGTTTTGGGTTCATTTTCAGATTATTTATCCAAGGGTTGCACGTTGATATTTTCCAGGTTTATCTCTGAAAGTAGCTCTAATTTTCCAGCTTCATAAAGCTCCTGCATCTTTTCTACAGATACCGATTCATCAGCAGGCTTGAGATTCAGGTAGTTTTGAAAGCGAATTCCACCAACTTCCTGGACAGCGCTCACCTCACGCATTCTTACTCCTCCACCATCTGTGTGATAGCTGTAGGCCATATAATCTATAAGAGAGTCCTCTGTACCTATCCAATACAAAAACTCATCATCAAAGTCCTCTCCCCCACCTTCCTCAGCAAAAGTCACTTTGATCAAGTTATATTTCTCACCGTTGAGCGCTGTTTCTCCTAAAGATTCCTTGAATACCGAAGGATCGTTGAGCCCATATGGGAGAAAAGCGAAATAAGCTACCGAGTTAACGGAGCGGGAATATTTACCAATCCATTCCTCAGAAAGTGTATCTATTTTGATACCATTCACAGTTCTAACAAAACCATCGTTATTCAGGAGATCGACTACATTTCCCGTAGAATCAGCAAATTCTCTGATGTATTCAAATCGATCTGGGGTTTTCAGGATAATGTAATGAATGTCCCGAAAGTCAAATTCCACTTTTGAATTCCTATAAGACTCTCCCCCATGCGCTTCAATTGCCTTGTCGACGATTTTCTCAGCTTCGGTTCTGGAGTCACATGCGGAGAAAAGAGTCAAACCACACAGGAATAAAAAGAGGTATTGCAATTTCATATTTCTAAAGTTTGTATAAGCCACGACTTAATTATTCAAAAGTTAACTGATAGTCTGAAAATAAATACTCCGCTTGTACTAACTGAGTTTTTCCGTCTTCATCAATCGTATAGTTTTTTTGTTGCTTTGCCAATAGCAAGCCTGTTGCCTCATCATAGGTAACAATTTCTATTAGCCTCTTTTTACCGTTACTATGCAGTTCTAACGCAACAACTTTTTCAGAGATTGGATCTATGTAAATCCAGTTTTCATCTAATCCTGACATAAGAGATATGCGAATTGACTCTACGGAATTGCCGCCTTTCAACGTCTTCCGGCCTTCATAGCTGAGGTTCGTATTCTCATCTAGGAGCGTCCATGGCTGCGCAAAAGCAAAGTAAGCTGCATCTATTTCAGCTCTTTTCGCTTTCAAAAACCCCTCATTTTCAATGGAATTTTCACCCATTTGATAGCTCGTTCTACTTCCGTTGAAATTAACGACATGAAGAATACGGTCCTTTTTCCAGGTCAACTTTGCTTCGAAATAAGGTTTCAGACGGAATTCTACCCATTGCTCAGATTCACTTTCTATCGTTCCATTTTCATCCAGCAACCGTGTCATCTTTTTAAACTTGATACTCGTAATATTCTCCCAATTCTTTGAAAGTTGATGGGCTTCGATTGACTTTTCAAGGAGTTTCTGCGCCTGCTTTTCTGGGCTGGGCGTGCAAGAAAAAATGAAGAGAGGTAAGAGAAAGAGAATAGAGATTTAAAGTTCATTTGGCTAATAGAGATTTGGTAGATGATCTAAAATAGTCCCAGTATATAGCTAGAGCTAGCAATGAGTATTCTAAGAAAAGGAAAATTGGGTTTTCTAGGTAGTTTGGATCGCTATAGGCTTGGTACGAAAATATCACAGCAAAAGTCCAAATCAGAAAGGCTTTTTGACCAGTAAATAAACTCAAACCAAAAGCCGGAATCAGATACCAAGGGTGAACCACAGGCTGCAAAACCAGATAAAACAAATAGACCAACACCCAAAGGTCTATAAGCTGAAAAAGATTTGAGGTCTCCTTCTCCAAGAAAAATATAGAATTCCGACAAAGGTAATTCCACTTAGAATAGATATCAGTTCCCCGATGACATTATACCCTTTTACCCAATAGCCAACTTCCCGTAGCAGGTAGTAGATCGAGGCATTAAATTCAAATTTACCTTGGTAAAGCTTCAAGCTTTGGAGAAAATGAACCAGGAATTATCAATCAAAAGCCAACCAAAACTCGCAATGATAGCAATGGTAGATCCTATCCAAAAAGCAATAGATTTTCTGGTTTTCTCAAAAGAGAAGAATGTAGGAATCAGCATCAAAGGCAGCAACTTCATCCCAATCGAAAGCCCCCAAAATCCTCCTGTAAGTGCTATTATATTTTTACTCAGCGCATAAACCGACGCCAGTAAAAGTAGTAGTACCAAACCTTCAAAATGAAGATTCCCGGTAATTTCCATGATGACCAGTGGATTCAACCAATACAGAATAAGCTTATTTGAGGAACGCTGAAAATGATCAAACAGCTTTAGTAAAAGAAAGAAAACACCTATTTCTCCTAGAATCAGTAAAACTCGCAATAGCAGAATCCCGCCCTTTGTGTCAAGATTTGCACCCCAAGCAGCGACATAGAATATCGCTTGATTCAAAGGCGGATAAACAGAGAAATACTCCGGCGAATTCATCAGCTCAAAAAGCTTCTCCAAATACAGATTTGAGCTATCTGGATTATTTTGAAGCCAATCTTTAGGAGTTTTCAGATAGGGATTTTCACTCATCTTCACCATCTCCCCATCCCATAGAAATCTTGGATAATCATCCGACCACTTGGGAATAGCAAGTAGTAAAGAAAGGCGGATGAGTAATCCCCCTACAAAAACCCATTGCCACTTCAACTGTGTGCTCAAAAAATAAAGAACAAGCATTCCTCCGAAAAGGAAGCTGTAAGTCGAGAATGTCAACCAGAAATTTTCTCTTGGAATATAATAGGCCAAGTAGAAGAATCCTACTGCCAACAACAGGCAGATCAGAGGAATCAAAAGCCGCTTAGGCGATTTGGTCAAAGCCCTAAGCTTTTGCGAAGCGACTCATCCTGAAGACCATTTTTACGCCAGTAGTCCATCATTTGCACACTTTTTCGCACCGCTGTAGTCACTTCTTCTGTGCCGTCTGATTTGGTTTGGGTTTCTTGCCAAGACATCGATTTCGTATGGAAAGGCATCGACGTATTTAATCAGCAATTTTCTTCCAATTTCTTCATAGATCACTTCAATCTCAGCCTGATTGGAGCCAATCTTTCTCTTAGAGATCACGGCGCTTTCAGCGTCAAGAGGAAGGTGGGGAGAAGCGGTTAAAAATCAAACTAGGAATTAATTTCTTGTGACCTGTAGGAACGAGGTCAGGATTTAATCGGATCAAGTTGAAAATCTCATCTTCAGCCATCGCACTGATGGATAACTCTTGATCCCCTTCGGACTCGAAATAGGAGAACAGATTGGCTTGGTACTTATTGTTTTTCCAATTGAGCTGCGCAAATGACTGTCCACACCATTCAGTCATTGAAGCTGTGATTTTCGGGGAATTCAGATCATCATAAACTGGCGTAAAAACGGACAACATGGTATGATAAGGATATACTCCAGTCACAAAATCCCGGGTCATATTCAGCTTCATCACCTTTATAGCTCCCTTTCCTGCAGCAGAAGGATCATCCACCTTTACCTGCTTGCGTTTGGAAAAGTCCTCCGTCACAAAGATCATTACCGCATTGCCATCCCGCTCTTCACCATATCGCATTTGCTTAAGCTCAAATACATTAATCTCAGCTTTATTCTGATACCAATGCGAAGCAAATTGCTCCTCATCAATGGCTTTTCTGCCGGTGGAATTGCAGGAAGAGAATATGAACAGAATTAGACCGAGGTTGAATAAATTTTTCATATTCATAAAATTACTAAAATCAAATTGAAGCCTTAATAACCAAGTCTTGATACTTATGTCTTGATACTTGTTTCTAAAGCCTCACCAATACTTAAAAATCGTATAAATAATCTTATACCCAGCTCCAAACACCCCTTTTACCGTTCCGCTAACTTTAGATACCCCAATTCTCTTGCGGTAATTCACTGGAACTTCTGTGTAGCGAAGTCCAGCTTTATGCGCTTTGATCTGCATCTCTATAGTCCAACCGAAGTTCTGATCAATCATATTTAAGTCCATTAACTTTGACCAAACAATCGCCCGAAATGGTCCCAAATCAGAGAATTTGGCGCCTTGCATGTATTTCATCATCGTAGTTGCCAGCCAATTTCCAAATACCTGCGGAAAAGTCATCGAGCCAGATTCCCGCTCTCCCATTGCCCTTGATCCTATGACCATCTCAGCTTTGTCATCCAAAATCGGCTGAATCAAATCCAATAACTCTTCAGGATAATCGCTATAATCTCCGTCTAAAAAGACGATAATATCTGGTTGAATATCCTCTTTTTGATCCAATCCATTGCTGTCAAACAAGCTTTTCCATAGCCTTTCTGAGGCTCGAAAACCACCTTTGCACCAGCAACTTCCGCTACTTTTCCAGTAGAATCTGTAGAGTTATTATTCGCAACAACGATATTCCTCACAATAGCCGGAACGTCTCCGATCACCTTCGGAATGGATTTTTCCTCGTTGTAAGCGGGGATAATTACATCAATAATTGGTGGATTGTGCATCAGCTATTATTTGCCTAGACCGTAGGCTTTGAAAGAGGAAAAGAAAACTAGGCCATACCCTACCGCGAGCATGAGGTGAAAAGGTAACATCTCGAACGTGCCCCAATAAATATGAAGGCCAACCATGCCTGAAAAAACCAGCATCAAAATTCCTTCCATCCAGGTAGTTGCAGGAATTTTGAACTTGAGGTAGTGATTGCTTTCTAAGCCAGATCCGCTTTCGAGATTGAATTTCGGAGTACGGATAAAAGGTGATTTTTTACCTGAAAGGCCTTCCCAAACTGCCTGTGCATTGTGCAATGCCAAGCCCATAGAAACCGAAAGGAAAAGAGGCAACATATAGATCGCTTGAATGAGACTTCTTAAGAAACTTCTCTTTTCGTAGAAATACGCAACCAAATAGACTCCAGCAATGATTACAAAACCTATCATGAATATACCAGCAAGTCTAAATAGATTGGCGGAAATCATCCCCTGCATTCCTGCCCACCACACACCAATACTACTTAAACTCACCAAAAAGATTGCGATAAAAAGGCTGCTATTGAACAAATGAGCCATCGCATGTATCTTGATCCCGAAAGGCAAATCTTCCCCCAAAACTGCTTTTGCGTGCTTTCCAGCACACTCGGCACCTCCTTTTGTCCAGCGAAACTGCTGAGACTTGACTGCCGACATAATCGGAGGGAGCTCAGCCGGAGATTCAATTTCTGGTCTGTAGACAAATTCCCATCCTTTGCGCTGCGCGCGATAACTCAAATCCAAATCCTCTGTAAGCGTATCGTCTTGCCAGTCTCCCGCATCTATAATGCAGGACTTGCGCCAAATGCCGCCAGTACCATTGAAATTGATGAAAGCATGCTGGCTATTTCTACCGATTTGCTCGATCAGAAAATGTGCGTCCAAAGCAAATGCCTGTAAGCGCGTTAATAGAGAATAATTTTTATTTAAATGTGTCCATCGCGTCTGCACCATTCCGACTTTTTCTGAAGAGAAATAAGGGATCGTTTTGATCAGAAATTCAGGATCAGGAACAAAATCCGCGTCAAAAATCGCAATGAATTCTCCGCTTGCTTTTGCCAAACCCTCCTTCAAAGCTCCGGCTTTAAATCCAGTCCGATCTGTCCGATGAATGTATTTGAAATTGATGTCTGGAAACTCCTGAATTTTCCTCTGAATAAGCTCAGCAGTCTGATCAGTACTATCATCCAACACTTGGATTTCCAGCAATTCCGAAGGATAATTCATTTTGCCCACAGCCGCTATCAAACGATCAACGACATATAATTCATTGAAAACTGGCAGTTGAATGGTGACTTTCGGCCAAGACCTTGGGATTTGATGAGTCACTTTTTCCAAATACTTTTTTGAGCGAAGAAAGCTCAAAAGCAAATGCCCTTGAGCAAGGCTGTAAAGGAAAATAAACAGCATTCCCAGGGCATAAATCCCAATCAAAATATATAAGAAGATCATTTACGCATTTATCTTGATGGAATCATTTCCAATAATTATTGGCATTTCGTTGATTCGATTTTCGGTTGAGCCATTTTCCAATTTCAGCACCCCACGCGGGCAAACTGATGAGCAAACTCCACATCCTACACAGCTAGATCTGACGATTTCCTGTCCACGCTGTGCATACCAGCGCACATCAATTCCCATCTCACAATGCGTGGAGCAATTGCCACAGGAGATACACTGACCGCCGTTTGTGGTGATCCTGAATCTGGATTTGAAGCGCTGAACTAAGCCTAAATAAGCAGCCAAAGGACAACCAAATCTACACCAAACACGGTTGCCCATGAATGGATAAAAACCAGTTCCGACCACGCCCGCGAATACCGAACCAATCGCAAAACCATAGAACGAATGTAATTGGTTCGTGACATTCCCCAAAAGCGCAAAACCAGAAAAGTAATTAGCTATGGTCAAAGCTGTCATCAGCACCGCCAAAACCAATACACTGTGAATAATAACCCGCTCATATTTCCAAGCCTTCAAGGATTTGTCAGAAAGTTGGCGATAGGGATCACCAAGCGTTTCAGCTAATCCTCCACAGCCGCAAACCCATGAGCAATACCATCTTTTGCCAAAGAAATACGTGAAAGTCGGCACTCCAATTACGATGAGCAAAATCCCCCAAATCAACATAAACAACCCTACTCCACCCGAACTCAAAAAGGTATCGATCTGATAATCGTAGAAGAAATCGTAATCAAGTGGCCAGATGTTTTTGAAATCAAAATAGGGCTGATTGAGTAAAACGAGAATTTCCGGGATCAAAAAAGCAAAAGCTGTCTGGAAAAACATCACCGATGCCGTGCGAAGTTGCTGGTACTTATTGCCTCTATACTTTCTAAACATCCGCACTCCCATCACGATGATTGCAAGTGTGTAAATCGTACCGTAGAGGAACCACTGACTAGCAGGATTACCACTTAGAATCATACTCAGCGGAGTTACCATCCAGACTTGATTCACGATATAGGCTGGAAACCAATACAAAATGATATAGAAAAGAATCAAATACGCTCCAGTTATCATTCCCATCCATCCACGGTTTTTCATTGAGGAATGGAAAATCCCGTTATTTTTGACTCCTGCAGGTTCATCTTGATACTTCGGAAGATTGTACATCAAGCCACCTAAAACCGCAAGTCCGATTGATAAACCGAAGAAAAGCCATGGATTATCCCTCACAGGGCTACTCAAAGAACTTTGCGCTAGCGGAAAACTGTAATCATCCCAGATCACCTCATCCCACTTTGATCCCTCTTTCAGCGCATCATTATATGAGTTGAAATTCTCTTTGAAAGTTGCAATAAATGAGAAATTAGAAGAGTAAGTTTCACCATACATTGGCGTAAGAATCTCAGCCATTTTCTGCTGATGAATATCTTTTGTATTAGCTAAAACTTGTTCTTCAGTAAGTGTATAATTCCCTAAAAAGGGCATCACTGTGAAGATCGCTAAACCAATCAAAAACAATCCTATACCGACAGTCTGGATAATCTTCATACGCTTGCTCCGAATAGTTTTTGGATAAATGATTTTTTGGAAACTTTGACATTTCCTCCGAATTGGTCTTTAAAAGCCTTTTGAATTTCAATATAATAAGGCGCGAAAAACTCAGGATCGAAATTGGCTTTATCAAGTTGGGAAATCACCTTAGCTCCATCCCACTTTTCTTTAATAGCTTGATCAAAAAACTCATGTCTAAGTCTAAAACCGAAATTATTTACACCAATAATTTTATTCTGCTTATCCATGAGCATTCGGAAAGCCACTTTGCCTCCTGCGTGCTCCCAATAAAAAGATTTCACATTTTCGGAATCCCATTGCGCAGGGACTGTGCCGTAGGTCTGGTATTCAATATCCAGAAATTTGGCTGAGTTAAACCAAACCCCAGGCTGGTATTTGACCTTTTCACCTGCCAAGATATAGCCTAAAGTTTCTCCATGCATTCTGCCCGTATACCAAACTTGTTCCACCTGCTTACGGTCTGCTGCCGGTGCCTCATGAAACTCGGCGCAATCACCGATGGAATACACATTTGGAATATTGGTCTGAAAGCCGAAATCTACTTTTACTCCCCGATTGACTTCCAATTCAGTGTTTCTTAGAAAATCTATATTTGGAGTCACACCGGCAGTCAATCCAACAAACTGGCATTGGATTTCTTCTCCTGATTTCGTTCTGATTGCTTTTACCCGGGCATTTGGATCAGAGATAATCTGGTCTAATTCCTCCTTTAGTCTAAGATCGATATGATGCTCTCGCATGTGGCGACTTACCAATTCTGACTCTTCTTTTGGCAAGATATTATTCCAAAAACCAGCTTCTCTTACTAGAAAGGTCACCGGGATCTTCTTGTAAGCAAGCATTTCGGCCATTTCAATACCGATCAAGCCTCCTCCTACGATCACCGCACGTTCCACACCGGATTGGGTGTTTTTCTCCATCAGCTCTAAATCCTTCTTGGAATACAAACCTTGCACTCCTTGCAGATCCTCACCAGGCCAGCCAAACTTATTTGGTTTAGAACCTGTGGCGATGACAAGCTCATCGTAACTCAAATTTTCTCCTGATTTGAAAAGAAGAGTCTTACCAGTAAAGTCAATTGACTTGACCCACGCCTCTTTCAATTCGATTCTGTTTTTCTCCCAGAACCAATTCTCGTAAGGCTGAGTGTGCTCAAATTTCATGTGGCCCATGAACACATACATCAAGGCTGTTCTGGAGAAAAAGTACTTTGATTCACCTGAAATCACGGTAATCCTTAAAGATTCATCAAGCTTCCGTAGCTGGCGAGCACAGGTAATTCCTGCTATTCCATTGCCTATGATGACCACATGGCGATTTGAACTCATTGGTTGGGGGTTGAAATAAGACTCAATTTGAAATTTACCAAAAACTTGGTTCTATTCGTTCAGATTCCAATCATAATCCAAATGGGACACTTTTGCATCTGGCTTAATTTTGACTTTACTATACTTATTTAAAAAGTCAATTAGGCTCCCATTCTTGGTGAAATCACCTTTGAACCAGGAGAAAATTGAAGAAATCTGAATAGCATTTGGGGTGATTTTATTTTTGGTGGAGTCGTTGATAAACCCTTTGGCTACTTTATCCAATTGGGAATCGATTGTTTGGGCTTCGAACGCTTCATTCAGCAATGGTGGACAGGAAACAGAAGCGCAATTAATCGCAAAGTGGATTCTAGGTTCTTCAAATTCTTTTCTCAAAATAGAATGCTCAATTTCATCCAAACTGGATTCTTGGCCTCCTATTGAGAAAAACTTGTAATGCCACACATCTTTGATCATCGGGATCTTCAATTTTGGCCCAAGATCCTTGATGCTTTCCACTGGATAATTATCCACAATTAATTTCACGGTGAAGGCATTATATGCATTGATCCAATAGGCCAATTGCTCATCTTTTGACCAATTTTTACGATCTGGAGCATTTTCACTCAGACTTTTCACATAGGATTCAAGTTTCGCTTTTTCTTTGATAAATCCCTTGTAGTTCACCTTTCCATCCGCGCTCACGTTCGCCTTAAGCAATTCATTCCAAGCTTTATGACTTGGTGGAGTGGTTCCAGCTATTCCTGGGACTGAACTTTGACAGCTAAAAAGTATAATACTCAGCAGGACGATTATATGTGATTTTAGATTTTTCATTTGATATTGTTTTGAACTGATTTACGATCAGAGCCCAAGTAAAGATGTAGGGAAATAGAAATAGGTCGCGGACAAGACCAAAAATGGCAATTAATAAACCTTTTCTCCCTTATTCAACCAAATACCCCAGGATTTGGAATAGGTATGCACTTGATTTGTGGGAGATCCTTCGTGGAAAATTGGTCTTTCTTCGTTTGCCCATTCTATCAGTCCTCCATATAAATTGTATACTTCGCTAAACCCCGCTTCTTTCAGTTTCTTACCTATTTCTTGAGATCGGGCTCCCACAGTGCAATAGACTAAAACGGGCTTATTTTTATCTAACGAAGCCAATTTCTTCATTGAAAAAGTTTCGTAACCCACCCAGTTTGCACCCTCAAGATGACTGACAGCAAATTCTTCTTTTTCACGGGTATCGAGGACTTGATACTTATTTAAATCTTCTATCTGATCCGGTTTTAAAACTGGAAAACCGGGATCGTAAAGTGTAGAAAGTAAAACTTTATATGCTATGGATTGCGCATGAGCCTTGGGTGAAATAGCCCACATACTTACAACTAAAATCAGGGCAAGAAAGAAGGGAGTGATAAGTACTTTCATACTGCATCAACTCCAAAAACCTTGTGGCTGTTCATTTCAGCCATAAAAATCAGAAAGCTTTACTAATCCATTTTTATCCAAAATGATGATCTTCTTGCCTTTGAGTTCGATAAGCTTATCTTTTTTGAATTCAGATAATAGTCTAATAACTGATTCTGTAGCAGTACCAATTAAACTTGCCAATTCCTCACGACTCAGCACCAAATCAATCTGCTGTGGTTCTGATCCATCCAGTCCATAGGTGCTGGCAAGTTGCAAAAGTAGATATGCCAAACGCTCACGAATACTCTTTTGCGAAGCATCTACGAGCTTTTCTTCCATCACTCCGATTTCATGGCTGAGCGCTTTGGTGAGTTTGGTGAAAAATGGTCCGTTGCTAATGACGGTTTTGAGGAAAGACTCTTTGGGTATAAAACAGATTTTGGCATCCTCAATCACCATAGCTGAGTTACTGTAATTTTCCTCCCCAAGTAAAGCCGAATAACCTAGAAGTCCGCCTTTATTAGTTAGATGAATAATTTGCTCCTTGCCATTAGATGCAGTTTTATAAACTTTTACCACACCGGAATTCACACAATACACGCCCAAAGGTTTTGCTCCTTCGTAATAAAGCATCTGCCCTTTGCGATGTGAAATCATATTTTTATTGTCCGAGATATTGCAGGCTTGCTCTTCTGTAAGGTCGGAAAACATGGAGAATTTCCGGCTGGCACAAAGATCACAGGGGTGAATGGAAGAATTCTTGGACATACTCAAATAATATGATTTCAGATACTGCGAGGATACTTCTCGCAGGTAAATTTACAACAATGCATTTAAACTGGAGGTTCAGGGAAAGTTTTCTCTTGAGTAAACTTCTCTGTAGAGGTATTAAAGCTCAGGCAAATATGCTGGAGTCCATTGCTAATGACCAAAAAAGGAGTCTTTAATTCCTTATGGTACATGCATGCTTGCTCTATTGTTTTTTGCGATAGTTTAACCTTAGGCGCCTTGCATTCGATCAGCAAATAGGGTTTGCCATTGGTATCCCAAACCACCAGATCTGTACGTTTCAAAAGTTTGTTATAGACTAAGCCCTTTTCCAACGCTAAGAGCCCTTTTGGGAATTTCAGCTGAGTGATCAGAAAATTAATCCAGTGCTGACGAACCCATTCTTCAGGCGTGAGCACTAATTGCTTTTTGCGAAGCGCATCAAAGACCCACATTCTTCCACCTTTCTCTTGAAGGTGAGGCTCGAAATGAGGGAGATTAAGTTTAGGTAACTGTATTTGATCCAGATTAGAATCCATGTGTCAAAGATGGCGAAAATCGCTCAGTTGGGAAAAGTAGATTTATTGACCTAGTCAAAATCTAAATAAGGGGAAATTTTATCTATCCATTCCTCTTTAAAAATCTTGATTCGTTTCAAATCATCCGAAGAATGAAAATTTCCATGCTGCTTACGAAAAGCTATCAAAACCTTAGATTCTGAATAACTGAAATAAGGATGCTTGCCAAGCTCATCGACTTCAACTTGATTGATTTTTACTTTTTTAAAAATAGCAGGTGAAAAATCAAAATACTCCCAGATGGCATCGATTGTTTCTGGTTTCAAGCCATAAACTTCAGTGAGTTGATTTTTGCTGTGAAGACCACCCAAACTCTCCCGAAACTTAACAATTCTGCTTGCTGTGCTTTGCCCAATACCTGGTACTATCTGTAATAATACCGAGTCAGCTTCTGAAAACGGGATACGCTTTAGGTTATCGAGCTGCTTCTCATTTGACTTTTTGATAATTGTGTCCTCAGGATTGAAAACTGGGTATGGAGAACTCACGAGGACTACTCCCGAAGCTTCTAGACTATCCAATGTTGCCAAATACTGAAGATGGAAATCCTCAGCAGCGCCATTTCTAAGTTCTTTTAGAATCCTAGTAGATAAAACCAAGAGTAACAAAACTGGAATAAGCATCACAAATCCTCGTGATTCCTTTCTCGAAAACCCCAGGTAAATTTTAAGCCAATAAAAAAATCTAGCGTTCATAGTACTTGAAAAAAAATGATGGAACTATTCAACTAAATATAAGTTACTAGTTTTAGATTAAGTTTTCAATAGCTCAAATAAATTTGAAAAAAGAGAACTATCTTATTTAGATAGATTCCAAATTAACAGATCCTTCCACAAAATGGGCACTTCCCGTGCGTATGTCTGTTAAATTTGTAGCCCAAGCTTAAGTATGATGCAAGTCAATTTTAGAGCCCTCAGTTTATCCCACAAAAATGCACCTGTTCAAATCAGAGAAATCATTTCTCTAGACGAAAAGGCCGTACACGGTATCTTGCTGAAAATCAAAGACTTTTTTAACTTAAATGACACATTAATACTTTCCACTTGTAACAGAACGGAAGTATACTACAGTCATGATCAAGATATCAGTACGGAGCTTATCAAGCTAATTGGGCTTGAAAAAGGACTGGTTGATATCGTTAATTACCTGGAGTATTTTGAGGTCATAAATGATGATCGCGCTGCAATTCGACATTTGTTTCGTGTTTCCATGGGTCTGGAAGCTCAAGTCGTAGGTGATATTCAAATATCAAATCAGATCAAAAGAGCCTATCAGGCATCTGCGGATCTGGATATGACAGGACCATTTCTTCATCGTTTGATGCACACGGTCTTTTTCACCAATAAGCGCATAGTGCAGGAAACAGCATTCCGAGATGGAGCAGCATCTTTGTCTTATGCAGCCATTGAATTGATTGAAAGCTTAACTTCGAACACCTTCGAACCAAGAATTCTATTAATCGGTGTCGGCGAAATCGGTGAGGATGTGGCTAAAAACATGGTTCATCTCCCATCCGCAAAAGTCAAAATCACGAATAGAACCTTATCCAAAGCAGAGCCAATTGCTGCAGAAATGGGCTTCGAAGTCGTGCCTTTTGAGAATTGTTTGGACGCAATGGAAGAAGCTGACGTAATCGTATCGTCTATTCAGCGTTCTGAGCCATTTATCACTAAGGAATTGGTGAAGAAATTTCAGATCAATAGCTACAAATTACTAGTGGATCTCTCTGTGCCGAGAAGTATAGAAACATCCGTTGAAGACGTACCAGGTGTAATACTATATAATGTAGATAATATCAGAAGTAAGGCATCTGAGACACTGGAAAAAAGATTGGCTTCAGTTCCAAGGGTAGAAGAAATTATAGAAGAAAGCATCAAAGAGTTTTTCGATTGGAAAAAGGAAATGATCGCTTCTCCTACTATCAATAAGCTTAAGCAATCTTTGGAACAAATCCGTCAGGAGGAAATGGCGAGATTTATGAAAAACGCGGATAAAAAAGAATATGCCGTGATTGACAAAATCACCAAAAGCATGATGCAAAAAGTCCTCAAAGTACCAGTGGTACAACTTCGGGCCGCATGCCAGCGTGATCAAGCAGAGGAAATGATCCAAATCATATCCGATCTGTTTGATCTAGAAAGAGTAAAAACAGAGTAGTTATCGCTAACTTATCTAATAAAAATGACCAAAGGATTGAATCAAACCTTTGGTCATTTTACCTTTAGGACCATTCCGAAAAAACTACATACAAATGCATAAAAATTTTACGTTAATCGTAAGCCTCTTTCTTACTTTTTCTATATCTAAAGTTGCTCATTCTCAATCCTGGGAGGTATATAACACCAATATTCAGCTACAGTCACGCCTGATTTATGATAACATTGATCTGCTGAGTGAAACAGTGAAAATTGGTAAAAAAGGGAATGAACTTTCTTTGCTCTCTAATGACTTGAGGCCGGCCGTTTCCTTAGTAGGAACTGAAGTGTATCAATATCTGGAGCCATGGATTCTTGTCAAAGGACCAAAAGGAATCGGAGCATTTCATGAATATGGGCAGCAGGTTTTGCCATTGGAATACGAAAAAATCCAAACCTACTTCAATATGCTTTTGGCAAATAAAGGGAATGAGTATTGGTTGTTTGAGCGAGGAAAAAACAAAACCACCTATCTCGGGGAATTAGATGAAGCCAAAATCACCAATACAGGTTTGATCATTGTGCGAAAGGGAAGTGAATATTCTATGCCCTTATCTTCCAATCCTGATAAGGTTTTCGATTTACTCTCAGATAATGAAGGCGAGTTTGTCTTGGCCAAGGAATCTAGTGGTTTTGGATTGATCAATAGAGAAGGTAACTACGTTTTGGAGCCTATCATTCAAACATTAGAGCACACTCACGGTAATTTCTTTTATGGATTTAACCAAGATCAGTATTTACTAATCGAAGGAAATGACATCAAATCAAACATTCGATACAATTCATTTCATAAGATCACTTTCGAAAATGATATCATGCTGGAATACATTCACGGCAAACTTCGTCGTGTGATGGAAGACGACGGGATTTTGCTGGATGATGTAGGTATGACTAAAGTGGAAAAAACTGGTAAAGACTTGTATGCAGTTTATTTTCGAGACGATAAATTAGGATTGCTAGGTAAAAAAGGATGGTTGGTACAACCTATGCTTGATGTAGAAGAAATTAAGCGGGGAAGCGAAGGGCTTTTCCCAGCAAAATCTAAAGGTGCGTATGGTTTCGTTAATTCCAAAGGCACTTGGGTCATCAAACCTCAGTATGTGGAAACGACATTATTCTCAGAGAATATTGCGGCATATAAATCAAGCTTAAACTGGGGACTGATCAATTCTACCGGCGAGCTGATATCCGACGCTGTTTGGGAAGAGATCAAGCCTTTTCAGAAGGGATTTGCGATAGCAAAAGCAAACAGCAAATATTTCCTTTTGAACACGTTTGGCTCAGCTGTGAATACAGATGGCTATGACCATATTTACCGAACCAGCGATGGATATTTCATGATAGAGCAATCAGGCAAAACTGGTCTTCTGGACAGTGAAGGTACAGTTGTTATTCCTGCAGAATTTGAAGCGCTACGAAGAGAGCGCAAGAATTTCATTGTAGCTCAAAAAGATGGACTTTCGGGTATCATTGATGAAGCTGGCGAAGTCATTCTGCCTTTGGCCTACGAAGAGATATTGATTGATTTTGCGAATGGTCAGATTCTCACAAAAAATAAATTTGTTCCCACGGTGATTCAAACCGTTGAGGAAACTAGTAAGAAAAACAAAAAAGGGGCCTAAGCCCCTTTTTTTATTTTTTCTCGTTTTTGCCTTTGGTAGAATCTTTCGATTCAGAGTCCGAGTTGGCTATGGATTCCCTCATAGATGTGTCCGACTGGATATTTTCCATTTTATAATAGTCCATCACACCAAGTCTCCCACTTCGGAAAGCTTCTGCTAAAGCTTTTGGAACTTCAGCTTCAGCTTCTACCACTTTCGCTCTCATTTCCACATTTCTAGCTTTCATCTCCTGCTCTAGAGCTACCGCCATAGCACGTCTCTCTTCTGCTCTTGCCTCAGCTACTTTCAAATCAGCTGATGCCTGATCGATTTGTAATTTCGCACCAATGTTTGTTCCTACATCGATATCAGCGATATCAATCGAAAGAATCTCGAAAGCTGTTCCTGCGTCCAATCCTCTCTGAAGAACGAGCTTGGATATTTTGTCGGGATTTTCAAGGACACTCTTGTGTGTAGCAGCCGAACCGATAGAAGTTACAATACCCTCTCCTACTCTGGCAAGAATCGTTTCTTCACCGGCTCCACCTACCAACTGAGCAATATTTGCCCGAACAGTGACTCTTGCCTTTGCGATCAATTGAATCCCATCAGCAGCCACTGCGGCTACATTAGGAGTATTGATCACCTTTGGGTTTACCGAGATCTGAACAGCTTCAAAAACATCTCTACCGGCCAGATCAATCGCAGTCGCCTGCTTGAAGGTCAAATTGATATTTGCTTTATCTGCTGAAATCAGGGCTCTGATTACGTTTGGTATATTACCTCCAGCCATGTAGTGCGTTTCCAGGTCATTTGTAGTCAATTGTAATCCCGCTTTAGTGGCAGTGATCAGGGAATTTACGATAATACTAGGTGGTACTTTTCGGATTCTCATCCCTATTAACTCACCTATTCCTACTCTTACATTAGAAAATTGAGCTGTAATCCAAAGATTTACAGGCACAAAATATAAGAAGATGAATAGTAAGACAATTCCCGCTACTGCTGCCACGAGAATAAACATTGAACTTGATGGGTCTAGTGCCTCCATATTATTTAACTAAAATTGTATTGTTTTCGATTTTCATAATTGTCACGGTTGATTCCACTGGAATAAAACCATTTTCTGACTTCACCTCATACACTTCGTCCCCAAAACTAGCTTTTCCGATTGGTTTTAGATCTGAAGTGGTTTTACCCTGCATTCCTACCTGTAAGTTATCTGTTCGTCCATCAAATGCTCCTCCTGTGATTGCAGACTTAAGAGAGAAGCGATCCCAAACCCCTGAACTGAAACCATAGACGATAGCTGCAAGATTTAAAATAACGGCGACAGCCGTAATCCACCATGCAATAGCCGGATCAAAACTCAAGAATGCATAAGCAATTCCGGCCAAACTTACCGCGAGGCCAAAAATCCCAACTACAGTAGTTCCAGGAACAAAAAGCACCTCAGCTAATAATAGTATAAGGCCAATGAATAAAAGGCTTGATAAAACGACGACTGTCATTGACTAGGTATAAATGAATAGATGTGTAAAATACAAGATTCCTAGTTACCACTCATTAAGAAGTACAAAAAAAGCCCGGATAAATCCGGGCTCTTAAATCAATATGCTTTTGCAAAGAGGACTCTTCCTTTAGAAGGCTTGCCTGAATAGACACAAACTCCCTCCTCCTCTTTCCTGTCCAAAGGAATACATCTAATCGTGGCTTTAGTGAGATCCTTGATTTTCTCTTCTGTCTCAGCAGTACCATCCCAATGAGCAGATAAGAATCCTGTTTTCTCCTCTAATACAGATTTAAACTCATCCCAAGAATTAACTTCTGTAGTCATTTCAGATCTGAAATTTAAAGCCTTAGAATAAATCGTAGCCTGAATTTCCTCAAGCATGCTAGAAATTTTCCCTGAGATTGGCTGAGATACCAATTCAAATTGCTCCTTTGTCAACGTATCTCTTCTGGCAATTTCAATGGTACCATTTTCCAAATCTCTAGGGCCGATGGCAATTCTAAGCGGAACACCTTTCAATTCATGCTCTGCAAATTTGAATCCTGGCTTATGGGTATCACGATTGTCATATTTGACAGAAACCCCAGCTTTGCGAAGCTCTGCCATGATTTCATTTGCCTTTTCAGTTATCGCATCAAACTCTTCCTCTTTTCTGTAGATCGGTATAATTACGACTTGTATTGGAGCCAATTTCGGAGGCAATACTAATCCATTATCATCTGAGTGAGCCATGATCAATGCTCCCATCAATCGTGTACTGACACCCCAAGAAGTACCCCATACATATTCCAGACCACCTTCTTTAGAAGCGAATTTGACATCAAATGCTTTGGCGAAATTCTGTCCTAAGAAATGTGACGTACCTGCCTGAAGCGCTTTGCCATCCTGCATCAATGCTTCAATACATAAAGTATCATCTGCACCTGCAAAACGTTCAGTTTCTGTTTTTCTTCCTCTTACTACTGGCAAAGCCATAAAGTCTTCGGCGAACTGAGCGTAGACATTCATCATTTGCAAAGTTTCTGCTTCAGCTTCCTTTTTAGTTGCGTGCGCGGTATGACCTTCTTGCCAAAGGAACTCAGTAGTCCTTAAGAATAGTCTAGTTCTCATTTCCCAACGAACAACATTCGCCCATTGATTTACTAATAATGGAAGGTCTCGGTAAGACTGAACCCAATTCTTATATGTACTCCAAATAACAGTCTCTGAGGTAGGACGAACAATTAATTCCTCGTCCAGTTTTGCTTCTGGATCAACAATTACACCGCTACCATCTTCAGCATTTTTTAGTCTATAGTGAGTGACTACTGCACATTCTTTTGCAAAGCCTTCAACATGACTAGCTTCTTTGCTTAAAAATGATTTTGGTATGAAAAGGGGAAAATAAGCGTTTAAATGACCTGTCTCCTTGAACATGCGATCGAGTTCAGCCTGCATTTTCTCCCAAATAGAATAGCCGTAGGGTTTGATGACCATGCATCCACGTACTGCTGAATTCTCTGCCAAATCGGCTTTTTTTACTAATTCATTATACCAAAGCGAATAATCCTCGCTTCTCTTAGGTAGTCCTTTACTCATTGTGATTGGTTGAGATACAGATTATAGTTAAATTTGCTTAACTTATGCGGGGCAAATATAAAGTAAAAAGTATAACCCTTCACCCAGGTGCCCGTATAAGAAAGTAACAATTAAACTTCTACTATGAAGAATTCCGTAATACTTACAACATCATTAATCTTAGGATCGCTTTCACTCGTCTCCTGTAGCACTAATAAACTAGCTACAAGTGATGGTGGTGATAATTTGTATTTCATGGCCTCTGATGCTAAAATAGCAACTGAGTATGCGGTGCAAAACAATAATCGCGAGCAATTCCAGACACTCTCATCTACGGAAGCAGTTCCTCAGGAAAGCTTTAGTTCGAGAAATGTTAATCCTGATTACATTGCCAGGTATCAATCCGAAGATCTATCTTCAGATGATGATATAGTCTATTTTGACGAAGGAAGTGAAGAAACAGGAGAAGCAGATATTAATGCTTACGATAATTACCGAGTAAATAATACTGGCTCAAATTTCAATTCCAATACAGCTTTTAATATGGGGTTGAACATGGGAATGGGTATGATGTATGGAATGAATCCATGGAGCATGGGCGGTTTCTATAATCCATATATGGGCTTTGGTTTCAGACCTGGTTTTAGCATGAATATTGGTTTCGGATTTGGATTTGGTAACCCTTACATGAGACCAGGATTTGGTTATGGTGGGTTTTATGATCCATGGAGTCCATGGGGAATGCCAATGTACGGAATGGGTGGTTTTGGATATCCTATCTATGGAATTCCAATGTATCCAGGAAACCCAATCTATGTGCTTCCTGGCGGAGAATACGGAGATAGACGTGTAGTAAGAGGATCTCGAGGCACCCGTGGTTCATCTCTAGCTGCATCTTCCAGAATTGCTGGAGTTTCCAACGCTGCTTTACAACCAAGCACAGCAAGAGCACAAGCTAGAAGAGATGTTTTAAATAATAATGCTTCTTCAAGAAGAGTAATTTCTAATTCAGATAATTCAAGAGTTTCTGCACGGGATTTCAGTTCCTCACAAAACGATTACTATAATTCATCGGCACGTGAAGGAAGCACTAGAAATGTTAATTCTGCCGCAATGAATAGACCCGTCTCTAGAACGAGAAGTGCTATGCCATCAGCAAGACCAAGTATTGGAACGAGCAATTCACGTTCGATCAACACGGGCAGAAGTGGATCATCTGTAAGAACTACATATCCAAATTCTTCTACAAGATCTACTAGTCCTTCTTATAATAGAAGTAATGTTCCGTCAAGAACCTCGTCTCCATCTTATAATAGAGGTACTACAAATACTAGAACCGTTACGCCTACTAGAACTGTAACACCATCAAGAAGCAGTATGCCTACTATGAGTTCACCAACTAGAAGTTCTGGCTCAACTGGAGGTGCTACTACTAGAAGTACTAGCGGCGGAAGTTCAAGCCGAGGTGGTAGAGGAAATTAAAAAACTATAAGTATTTACCAATCATAGGGCAGTGTAATCACTGCCTTATTTTTTTCCAACCAATTATTGGCTTACTCAAAAATCTTTGTGTTAATGAGTAATTTTGAAGAAAGAATAAAGATATAGTAACATTTTCATCTACTTATTACGTTTATTTCTTACACCCAAATCAAATCTAAATGAGAATATCCATTCTGGTTTTATCCTTTTGCCTTATTTCGTCCTCTTTAGCTGTAGCTCAAAGTGGATACTATGAAGATGCTTACAGATTTAGTCTAGTTAAACCCGCTGGTACAGCCAGAATAATGGGAGTTGGCGGAACTCAATGGTCACTTGGTGGTGATGTTTCCAACATTGCAGGTAATCCTGCAGGCCTCGGCTTCTTCAGATCTTCTGAAGGTAGTCTCTCCGTAGGCTACGCAGATTGGGGAGTAGAGACAACTCACTTAGGACAAAACAGAAATTATAATACGACAAATTTTTCCTTGCCGAATTTAAGTTTTGTTATAGCAAAACCTAAAAGTGAATTTGACAGAGGAGCATTCAAAGGTGGGTCATTTGGAATAAGCATTCAAAGAATAGCCAATTTTAATACCGAGTATGGCTTTTTTTCTGACCAGCCAGGCGAAACCTCCATTATTGATTTCTATCTTCAGGATGCTAATGGATTTCCTGAAAATCAAGTTGCCAATTTTGGTGTGACAGGTATGGCTTATAACACCTATCAAATTAATCCAAGACTAGATAGTAATGGAAATGCCATCGTAGGAGAATATGAGCCAATTAATGGTTTCATTGCTCCCTTTCAAGATGAAAACATCACTCAAGAAGGGAGTTCCAGTCAGATCACCTTCGCTTATGGAGGCAATTTCAACTATAAATTATTCATTGGCGGGTCTGTAGGGATAAGAACATTAAATTTTAACTCCAGAAAGATCTATAATGAGGAATTTCCAGAAGGCCCTCTGCTTAACACCAACCTTCAAGAAAATCTTTACATCAATGGTGGAGGCGTAAATATTAATTTAGGTGTCATTTATAAGCCAATCGATTATCTAAACCTAGGTTTTACTTTACAGACCCCTACCTGGTACGCCTTAAATGATGAATACAGCGCAAGTATGGTCGCTAATTATGATAATTACAATTATGAGCCAGAAGACATTGTTCTTGGACGTGTAGAGGATTTTACCGATATAATTGTCAGTTCCTATAACTTGAATACTCCATTTAAAATAGGTGGTGGAGCTACAGTTTTCTTGGGGAAAAATGGATTTATTTCAGCTGATGTTGATTGGGTTGATTACAGTGCAGCCAGACTCAATTCAAGAGATTTTGACGAGGGGCCTGATAATTTAGAAATCCAAAACCTCTACACCAGCACAATCAACTTCAGATTTGGAGCAGAGTTCAAAGCAAGTAATTTCAGATTTAGAGGAGGGTATGGATATTATGGTGATCCTATTCTAGGATCAGATTACGATAGAAGTACCCAACAGATTAGTGGAGGAATAGGAATGAAAATTAATAGATTGAATCTTGATTTTGCTTTAGTGAATCAAAAATTCAACACTCTTTATTCGAGCTATCAGGTCTTAGATAATCAAGGGAATAATATCGGGCCAATTACAGAAATCAAAAATAATCTCATTAATGGAGTTCTAACGCTTGGCCTCAGCTTTTAAGCAATCGAATCAATTCTGAAACCAAAAGCTCAGCGGAGAAATCTTCTCCGCTGAGCTTTATTTTTGATTGGCGATAGAAATAATCTCTTTCCACTTGCAAACTTTTCAGCTTCAACGTGATTTCACTTTGATCCATACCAGAGAACATTGGCCTATTTTGAGCTTTGGCTAAGCCTAATCTTTTAGATATTTCTTCTAAGGGTACATCAAGGTATACAGATACTGATTTCTCATTAATCAGATCCATGTTATCATTAAAACAAGGACATCCACCACCGGAAGCTAGAACATAGGATTCCTCTCTATTTAAAAAATTTCCTAAAACTTCAGTTTCTTGTCTTCTAAACTCTCCTTCTCCATACCTAGAGAAGATGTCAGAAATACTCATTTGTGACCTTGCTTCTATCAATGTATCCAAATCATAATAAGGGAATTTCAATACAGAAGCAAGTTGCTTTCCAAATGTACTTTTGCCCGATCCAGGAAGTCCAACTAAAACTATTTTAAGATCTTTGCCCATTTTCACTTCATAAATAGATCTAGCACCTCACTGGCATCTGGAGTATTATTATGATGAAATTTTGCCAACACTTCACCATCTTTTAAAACCATAACCCCTGGATTGGATCTAATCATGGTTTTCACTACAGTAGCATCAGCTTGTAATGAAAGTACATCCCAAGCTCTAGAGGAAGTGAAATTCTGAATTTCATCCTGAGAGGCTGCTGCTACAAAAACGAGCTGAACGGGTGATCCTGCGAGGGATTTCACTAATTGATCAATCTCTGGTAAATTCGCATCACTCATTTTGGCCATGCTGCTTACTAGGATCAAAACTTTGTTTCCAGTGAAAACTTCTTCAGAAAAATCACCTTCATCGTTCCAAACTGCAAAGTCTGAAATCTTTGGTAAAGCATCTGGGTTTTTCAAATTCATCTCTACAAATTCCAGGCTTTCATCTGAAGGATATTGGTCGAATGTAACGAGCTCACCATCTTTTTTCATAACATATGAATATTCTAGCGTGGCTGAAGGCTGCATATTTTGAGGGATATTTACTCCCACTTTATAAGCTCTAAAATCTATAAAAGGCAAATTTCTAACAGCTGTAATTGCAAGTACAAAGCATAAAATTAAGGCAGACATGGTCACAACTTTTGCCCACTTTGGAGAACTTTTTGGTAAATCATCCTTGAACAAAAATAAAATCCCGATCAGTACAACTAGTATTAAGTCCTTATAAAAAGATTCCCAGGGAGTGAGTTTAATAGCATCACCAAAGCACCCACAGTCTGTCACTTTATTAAAATAGGCGGAGAAAAAGGTGAGAAAAGTGAAAAACAAAATCATCAGTGACAGCGCCCAGACGGTGAATTTTGTTCGAACTCCAAGGATCAGCATGATTCCTAACACCACTTCTAACACCACTAAAAAAATCCCCAACTCCAAAGCAATAGGTTTTAGGTATTCAAAAAAAACAGCTATATCATTGGAGAAAACATCAAAATACTCTTCGAGTTTAATAGAAGTTCCAACCGGATCATTGACTTTTATCAGCCCCGAAAAAATAAAAAGGCCTCCTACAATAAATCGAATAACCCATAAAAACCCTTGCTTAACCATGGTAATTTAATTTAATCAAACAAAACACTGCATAATTGATCATATCCTGATAGTTAGCTTCAATACCTTCAGACACCAAAGTTTGACCTTGATTATCCTCTATCTGTTTGGTTCGAAGTAATTTCATTAATATAATATCTGTAATTGAGCTAATCCGCATATCACGCCAAGCCTCCCCGTAATCATGGTTCTTATTCTCCAAAAGACCGCGTGTTTGACTTACCCAGTGATCATAAGCAGGTTCTAATTCCTCGAAAGGAATCTCCATTCGCTCGTCTTTTAGATAACTTATCTGAAGCAAAGCAATCAGACAATAATTTATAATTCCAACAAAATCATCTTCAATCGGATCATTCACCTTTTGATTTCCTTTTTCTTGAATCGAGCGAATTCTTTGTGCTTTTATAAAAATCTGATCTGTAATAGAAGGTAAGCGAAAAATCCTCCAAGCTGTACCATAATCTATAGTCTTCTTACGAAATAGTTCTTTACAACGGCTGATAACTTCCGTATATTCGTTACTCGTTTGCGTCTCCAAAGTCTTTTAATTTAATGTTTCCTCTACCGGGCAAGTCTTCTAAAATCGAAGATAAATCATTTCCCCAAAAAAACACCCTTCAAATAGATGGACGGCTAATCAGTTGGGATAGGCCACAGCTGATGGGCATAGTCAATCTAACCCCAGATTCGTTTTTCGAAGGAAGCAGAGCAGAAAAATCTCTGGAGAAGGTAGCCAAATTAGTTAAATCTCATATCTCATATGGTGCTAGTATTCTGGACCTAGGGGGTTATAGCTCGAGACCAGGTGCTTGCAGAAGTAAGTCTCCAAGAAGAACTTGACAGAGTGATTCCAGCTGTGAAATGGATTTCATTCAATTATCCTGATATTTTAATATCAGTTGATACCTTTCGGGCAAAAGTGGCGGAGGAGTCAAAATACTCAGGAGCTCATATCATAAACGATATTTCTGCGGGAGAACTAGATAAAGATATGATCCAGACCGTTGCGAAGCTTCAAGTACCATACATCGCCATGCATATGCGAGGAAATCCTCAAAACATGCAGAAAAAAACGAATTATTCAGATATTTTAGGAGAAATATTGTATTATTTCGCTGAAAAACTGGAACAATTCAAAAAGTTTGGCATCAAAGATGTAATAATTGATCCTGGATTTGGATTTGCTAAAACCCTAGAACAAAATTATTATCTGCTCCAAAATCTTCACCAGTTTCAATCGCTTTCATCACCTTTAATGGTAGGTGTTTCGAGAAAATCGATGATATCAAAAGCATTAAATGTAGAAGCTAGTGAAGCATTAAATGGCACCACTGCTTTAAATATGTTTGCTTTATGTCATGGTGCAAACATACTAAGAGTACATGACGTTAAAGAAGCTAACGAAACAGTAAAATTATTCAACACTTTATACCCTTGACCTTACTTTTCAAAATAGGATTTTTAGATATCTCCATCGTTAATATCATTGATATTGCATTGGTGGCCGCCTTATTGTATCAAGTTTATAAACTTCTTAAGGGAAGCGTTGCAATCAAAATATTTCTTGGCTTCCTCTCCATTTATCTGATTTATTTATTGGTGAGAGCACTGAGGATGGAGCTTCTTTCTGCCATCTTGGGTCAGTTCATGGGAGTTGGTGTAATCGCTGCTATTATTATTTTTGCACCAGAAATCAGAAAATTCCTGCTATTAATAGGTAGATCCTCACTCCTTTCCGACGATAATGTATGGAAAGACATGCTGTTCTTCTGGCGGAAAAAAGACAATTCACTTTTCAATATCAGTCCAATCATAGATGCTTCCAAAACTCTTGCGGGTAGTAATACTGGTGCATTGATGGTCATCTCCAAAAGTACTGAATTGAAATTCTATGCTGAAAGCGGCGATATTCTGGACGCAGAATTATCCAAAAGACTTCTCATTTCTATTTTCAATAAATATAGCCCTCTTCATGATGGGGCTGTAATCATACACAACGGCAAAATCAAGGCCGCACGGTGTATTTTGCCCGTAACTGAGCGTGAGGTGCCTGCACAGTTTGGACTTCGTCACAGAGCTGCTATTGGAATGTCCGAGACAACTGATGCGATTGTTTTAATTGTCTCAGAAGAAACTGGTCAATTATCCATGTCCAAAAATGGAAAGATTTTGCATAACATGTCTTTCCAGGAAATCAGAGAGACAATCAATGATTATCTCAACAACCTTGATGTAGATTCCCGCTTCGAAGATATCGAGGAATATGAGTTGAAAAAGCGAAGAAAGCTTGCCATGACTAGCAAATCAGCATCATAAGAAAAACTAACTTCTCATTTTAAGAAGTTGATTTTGGGAAGATACTTTACTTTTAAACCCTTGTTGATTCTGTATGTATTCAGAGAGATCATAAAGATTTCAAGTAAGTATATAAAAAAGATGCCGCCAACTCTGACATATAAATAATTATAGACTAGAGCAGGGCTTACATCACCATTTCCAGAAAAGTTAAAAAACCCCATTAACCAACCACAAAAGGTACTCCATAAGTAATAGACTAAAGCCCAAGTAAGCTGGAAATTCACTAAGCTTCGTCCTAATTCACTCACACCAGCAATTTTATCCTTCCGACTCATCCAGAGTATTAGTGGCAAAACAACACCAAGAAGTGGTAGGACTATGAAAATCAAACCTGACAAATTCATTCCTAGCAGATATCCCTTATCCTCTGTCTGAGTCCAATCCATTACCTCATCAGGACTCAATCCAAAAATTTGAAATAATCGTTTCACAGTGTCCAACCTAGGTACTGCCTCAGCATTCTCCATTCTTTGAACTGTTCGCAAACTAACTCCGGCAGATTCTGCCAGTTCCTCTTGTGAATATCCATTCTTTAAACGAAGAGTTTTCAATTTTACGCCAAGAGCTTTACTATCCATTTTCTTGTTCATTTAGTAGAATTCAAATGTAGTTTTGTGGCTTCACAATACTAGCGACTAGGATACGTCATTCTTACGTCATTTGTGTCATACCGATTAGAAGCTTCTTAAGCTACCGTTCATAAATCCAAAAGTCCTCAAAAAAATTAATTCTGGGATTTATTTCATAAAAAAGTCAAGTTATCGTTTCTAAGTAATGAGAGTCAAAATCACCTTTCTCAAAACTAAATCAAAATAAGTTTTCACCTTGAAATAACTATGGATTAATCTTTGCTTCAGACTAAATTCATAAGCAAGACCCGAATTATCAAGTACCCGTTTACAAATGAAAAAAATTCCATTCTTACAAATTGCATCCTTATTTATACTTTTTTCAGCAGGCGCTTGGGCAACGCAAGCCTATATGCCAGAATTAAAACAGCAACTTAAAGAAACCTATTCAACCTTAACAAGCACTTCTAAACCAAAAAAATCAGCTGAAAATCCCGAACCAATAGAAGTGGAACTGCCTCTACCAAGGATTATTCCTCCCATACCAGAAGGCATTATCACCAAAGAATATGACAAACATCTCTTCGCTGGAGAAAACAATGGCTTTGGTGTAATAGAAAATGAAAGTCACTTCAATAAACTCATCGAAGAGGGCCAACTCATACTAATAAATGAAGGGAATGGATACGAAGTAATGAAACTTACCCATAGCCATCCTTACATCACCCCCTATTCAAAGGTAGTGCTGGAAGAACTCGGGATAGCTTTTCAAACATTGACAGATAAGGAAAGTACCTTCACACTCACATCAGTAACGCGTACTCCAGAACAGCAAAAAAGCCTCAGAAGAAGAAATTCAAATGCAACTTCTGGAGAGAGCTCTCATTCTTATGGAGTCTCTTTTGACATCTCCTATATACGATTTAACGGAAAGAAAAATTGGAATAGAAGCAAACAGAAAAAGCTTGAGAAGATCCTTAATGAGTTTCAGGACGAAGGCAAAATTCTTTTTATAAAAGAAAGAAAACAGAGCTGCTACCACGTGACCGTGAGATAACTGATTCTGGACTAAAGAAGGAAGGGCAAAACCCAATTTTACTTTTTATTAGAAAAATTCATCAAAAAAGCCGGGAATCTCTATAGAATCCCGGCTTTGATATTTCTGAGGTATACTTACCTCCTACCTGCATTATCAGGCAAAAACTTACTCTATTACACCTAATTCTTTTCCAACTTCCGTAAATGCTGCAATCGCCTGATCCAAATGCGCTTTGTCATGTCCTGCAGATATTTGGACACGGATTCTAGCCTGTCCTTTAGGAACTACCGGGTAGTAAAAACCAATGACATAAATCCCTTTTTCCAAGACTTTTTCGGCCATTTTTTGCGAAAGAACAGCATCGTAAAGCATAATCGGCACGATAGCATGCTCACCTGGTTTGATATCAAATCCAGCAGCAGTCATTTTCTCACGGAAGTACTTCGTATTTTCTTCCAATTTATCCCTCAATTCAGTGGTCTCAGAAAGTAGGTCAAAAACTGCTATTGAAGCACCTGTGATAGATGGCGCCAAGGTATTAGAAAACAAATATGGTCTGGAGCGCTGACGTAGGAGTTCCACTATTTCCTTCCTTCCTGAAGTAAATCCTCCTGAAGCTCCACCCAATGCTTTTCCTAACGTACCTGTGATGATATCAATTTTGCCCATCACTCCGCAATGCTCATGCACACCACGGCCAGTTTTGCCCATGAAACCGGTAGAATGACACTCATCCGTCATCACTAGCGCTTCATACTTTTCAGCCAACTCCACGATCTTGTCCAACTGGGCAATCGTGCCATCCATAGAGAAAACTCCATCAGTAACTATGATCTTCTGCTTAGCTCCCTTTGCAACAGCATCCTTCAGCTGAGCTTCCAGATCCGCCATATCGTTATGCTGGTATCGAAATCGCATGGCCTTGCAAAGACGAACCCCATCAATGATAGATGCGTGATTCAATGCATCAGAAATTATCGCATCTTCAGGGCCCAATATCGGCTCGAATACGCCCCCATTTGCATCAAAAGCAGCGGCATAAAGAATCGTATCCTCGGTGCCCAAGAATTCTGAAATCTTCCTTTCCAGCTCCTTGTGAATATCCTGCGTACCGCAAATGAATCGCACAGATGACATTCCAAAACCGTGTGAATCAATCGCAGCCTTTGCTGCTTCGATCACTTTGGGATGAGAAGAAAGTCCCAGATAATTGTTAGCACAGAAGTTCAAAACTTTCTGACCTCCGGCGATAGTGATTTCTGCAGATTGTGGAGAGGTGATTACACGCTCTTTTTTGAAAAGACCTGCTTCCTCTATTCCCTTAAGTTCCTCTTGCAATTTGGGTCTGAACTGATCGTACATGATAGCTAGTTGATTTTATGTTATTCAAAAACGTCTTATTCCTTTGATCAAAAATCCTGCTCAGGAAGCAGTTTTTTCTTAGTTTTGCAGTCGCAAACCCAAATATAAACAAAAACCTAGAGCTCCTCTTAGGTTGATTTTCAAAGAAAGATTAATGGAAAAAATCCTTGTAATAGGCGCTGCAGGACAGTTGGGTTCAGAACTTACTCGTTCTCTGGCAGATCAGTTTGGTGCAGAACAAGTAATTGCTACAGACCTCAATGAATCCGCAAAAGTTAAATTTGACTTTTGCCGCTTTCAGGTTCTCGATGTGATGGACAAGGATGGCTTGAGAAACCTGGTCAAAGATGAAAAAATCACCCAGATTTATCATTTAGCAGCCGTCCTTTCTGCCGTTGGTGAGAAAAAACCTCTTTTTGCCTGGGAACTGAACATGGAAAGTTTGCTACATGTTCTTGAACTTGCCAAAGAATTCAAGCTTAATAAAGTTTATTGGCCATCGTCTATTGCAGTCTTTGGACCGAATACTCCAAAAATCAACACGCCTCAATACTGCGTAAAAGAGCCAAACACTGTGTATGGTATTTCTAAGCAAGCTGGGGAAAGATGGTGCGAATACTACTTTCAGAAGTTTAATGTGGACGTTCGCAGTCTTCGCTATCCAGGTTTGATCGGCTACAAGTCACTTCCTGGTGGTGGCACAACCGATTATGCCGTGGATATTTACCACAAAGCTTTGGCAGGTGAGAAATTCGATTGCTTCCTGCGTGAAGATAGTTCTCTTCCCATGATGTACATGCCCGATGCGATTAAAGCCACCTTGGACTTGATGAATGCTCCCCGGGAATCTGTAAAGATCCGATCTAGCTATAACTTGGCTGCTATGAACTTTACCCCAAAAGAAAGTTATGAGAGTATTTTGAAATACATGCCCGATTTCAAAATCGAATATAACCCTGATTTCCGTCAGGCAATTGCTGATAGCTGGCCGGATAGCATTGACGATTCCTGCGCCCGGAAAGATTGGGGCTGGCAACACGACTATGACTTGGACGCTATGACCAAGGATATTTTGGAAAATCTTCCAAACTTCAGATTCTAATATCATCACCCTGCTCCTTAAAAGCAGGGTGTTTTTTTTTAATCGCTTTGTGCGAAGAGTATAGATGATTCAGAGGATAAGCTTCAATGCCGTCTCCCCTTCTACCACGGAAAGATCACAACAAAAACTGAAAAACACTTTTTTAAATTCATTACCACACACCTATTTGGTAAGTATTAGTCCTTGCGCACTAACAATCTGTAGATATCTTTTTAAACAATCAATTATTCCTTACTTTAAGGTTTCATTACTATCTAGATGAATAAGCTCAAAATCACACTATTCCTTACAATTGCTGTGTTGGTAGCAATTACTGGCTTTTTCTTTTTTGGAACGGAAAGAGAAATAGACTACAGCACAGAGATCAAACCCATCCTGAATAAAAATTGCATTACCTGCCATGGAGGCGTAAAGAAAAGTGGTGGTTTCTCAGTACTTTTTGAAGAGGAAGCCTTCGCCATCACGGAATCTGGGCACGCTGCAATTATCCCGGGAGATCCCAATGGGAGTGAATTGATCAAACGACTTACTTCTTCTGATCCTGAATTGAGAATGCCCTATGAGAAAGAACCTCTTTCCAAAGATGAAATAGAACTACTCGAAACCTGGATTAAGCAGGGAGCGAAATGGGGAAAGCACTGGGCATATCAAACAGTGCAAAAACCTAAAGAAATAGACACTAAACTTGCAGCCGGCCTTTACGCCGACGAGAACTCTGAATCTTCCAATTCCATAGATTTTTATATAGCCAAAAAGCTGGAGGAACAGGAACTTGAATTTTCTCCACAGGAAAACCGCTTGAAATTACTCCGAAGAGCTGCATTGGATATTACTGGGCTCCCTCCTACCAAAGAGATCAAGGAAGCCTTTTCTTCTGAAAAAATCACCTATTGAAGAGGCTGTAGATCAAATGTTGGCTAGCACAAGCTATGGGGAAAAATGGGCTACCTGGTGGCTGGATATGGCAAGATACGCAGATACTAAGGGCTATGAGCGCGATGTAAACAGAACGATGTGGCCTTATCGCGATTGGGTAATCAGGGCATTCAATGCTGATATGCCTTACGATGAATTCACCATTAATCAATTAGCAGGAGATTTACTTCCAAATCCAACAGAAGATCAACTGACAGCCACGGCTTTCCACCGAAATACCATGAATAACGATGAGGGTGGCACACAGGATGAGGAATTTAGGGTTGCCGCCGTGCTGGATAGAGTGAGTACCACCTACGAAGTATGGCAAAGCACCACGATGGCATGTGTGCAATGTCACAGCCATACGTACGACCCGATTAGGCATGAAGAATTCTATCAGTCTGCTGCATTTTTCAATAACACCCGTGATGAGGACACGCATGACGAGGAACCAAGACTCAGGTTCTATTCACCTGAGGAAAAAACTAAAATAGAAAGCATTATCCAATGGGTGAAGGAAAACGAAGGCGTAAAAGCTGCAGAAGCCAAGAAGGAGTTCCTCACCTATCTTGAGCCGAAATACCCATCCCATAGTGCAGTTGACTTTGTAAATGCGACTTTACTGGATAGTAAGTGGTTAGGCATTGAGGGAAACGGTTCCGCATATTTAAAAAACATCAATACGCAGGGATCAGACCAACTTCTGATGGAATATTCTGCAGGGCTGGATGGTAGCACGATGAGCATTAGAAAAGATGGACCTGAGGGCGAACTTTTAGCCTCATTTCCTATCAATAAAACCGGGCAAATTATCCGTCCTATTCCATTCAAATCAGTTGAAGGAACTATTGATTTATTTTTAGAAATCAAAAACCCTAATTCAAAACCTGACCAAACTGCGGCTAGATTTATCTGGTTTGCTTTTGTCCCAAAATTGAAAGGTGAAGAAAAACCTGGCTATGCTGCTATGCAGAAAAGTTGGGTAGATATTCTCAATTTCAATGGAACCAAGCTCCCGATTATGATCGAAAACCCAGACTACATGGCCAGGGACACTCGAGTATTTGAAAGGGGAAATTGGATGATTTTAGGTGACAAGGTAAAACCAGAAACACCAAAAGAGTTAAATCCTTGGAAGGAAGAATGGCCTGCAAATCGACTTGGATTTGCCTATTGGCTGATGGATAAAGAAAATCCATTAACCTCTAGAACCTTAGTAAACCGCGTGTGGGATCAAATCATGGGAAGAGGAATCGTCAGCACTTTGGAAGACATGGGAACTCAATCAGACCCACCTTCACATCCGGAGCTGTTGGATTATCTGGCTTGGAAAACCATGAATGATTACCATTGGAGTATTAAAAGTCTTATTCGTGAAATAGTCACCTCCAAAACCTATAAACAATCTTCAGTAGTTTCTCCGGAACTTTTCACCAAAGATCCTCAAAACAAATATTACGCACGAGGACCAAGGTTCCGGTTAAGTGCGGAACAGGTGCGCGATCAGGCACTTGCAGTCTCCGGTCTTTTGAGTGAAAAAATGTACGGACCTGGGTAATGCCTGCCCAACCCGATGGCATCTGGCAAACAGTTTACAATGGCGGGGACCTGGACAGAAAGTAAGGGAGAAGATGCCCACCGACGGGGCATTTATACCTTCTTAAAAAGAACAAGTCCCTATCCGGTCTTTCCTGTCCTTTGATGCAGGAAGCCGTGAAGTATGTTTGAGTAGACGATTAGTAACTAACACTCCATTGCAGGCCTTAGTGACGCTGAATGACCCTGTTTATTTGGAAGCAGCCTACCATCTTTCTGAGGATATGCTAGCACATGGCAATTCAGATCCTGAGAAAGCGATTAGCTATGGTTATGAGAAAATGATTTTGACTCCTATTTCGGAACAGAAACTAACTGCCTTGGAAATATTACATGAAGAAGCAATAGCCCAGTATTCTAAGAATCCATCAGAACTTGATTCCTTCTTTGGCTGGAAAGACCAAAAAGTAAACGCTGAGCAAGCCGCCATGACAGTTGTGGCGAATGCAATGCTGAATTTGGATGAATTTATAACCAAACCTTAAAATGAAAAGCTTAGATAAAATGCTCGTTGAGTTTGCGCAGCAAAAGCTGGCAAAGCAAACAAGAAGACATTTCCTAATGGACTGTGTCTCCAAAGTTGGTGGGCTGGCAATGGCGCCATTAATGTTTGGCTGTGACACAGGTTCTTCTGCTTCTTCTAAGGGGATTAAATCTTAGTGAAAGAGACCTGAATCCCCTTTCTCCACTGCCTCCACCTTTTGGAGCCAAGGCAAAATCCATTATTTATCTTCATATGGCTGGCGCTCCTTCGCAATTGGAGCTATTTGATTACAAACCTGAATTAGTAAAATATCATAACCAGCCTTGCCCTCAGTCACTGCTGGAAGGTAGAAAATTCGCCTTCATCCAAGGCACTCCAAACATCTTAGGACCCCAAGCCAATTTCTCCCAACATGGACAATCTGGCGCCTGGATCTCAGATTACCTGCCTCATTTTTCCAAACTTGCTGATGACGTTTCATTCATAAAAGCAGTACACACCGATCAGTTCAACCATGGCCCTGCTCAGCTTTTCATGCAGACAGGAAGTGCTAGACTTGGAAGACCAAGTTTGGGAAGCTGGGTAACTTATGGATTGGGTACAGAAAACCAGAATCTACCTGGGTTTGTCGTGCTTACTTCAGGGGGAAAAACTCCTGATGCCGGCAAAAGCGTTTGGGGCTCAGGATTTTTACCATCAGTCTATCAGGGTGTGCAGTGTCGATCCAAAGGCGATCCTGTTTTGTATCTGGATGATCCTGAGGGAATGAGTAGAAATCTGAAGAAAAACGTCATTGACGCTATCAATAAGGTAAATCAGGAGGAATTCAATACCTATGGTGACCCTGAGATTCTAGCTAGAATCAATCAGTATGAGATGGCCTACAGAATGCAAATAGAAGTTCCGGAGGTAATGGATATCAACGATGAACCCGAGTCCATACATGAACTTTACGGGACTAAACCAGGTGCTGAATCCTTCGCCAACAACTGCCTATTAGCTAGAAAAATGGTAGAAAAAGGTGTTCGCTTTGTACAGCTTTATGACTGGGGTTGGGATACTCACGGAACAGACCACGATGGTTCTATTGATATGGGGCTTCGCAACAAATGCCGAGAAATAGACAGACCGATTTCAGCTTTACTTCTTGACTTGAAGCAAAGAGGGATGCTCGAAGACACCTTGGTAGTCTGGGGAGGTGAATTTGGAAGAACTCCTATGCAGGAAAATCGTGGTGGAAAAACTTCAGGGATTTTTGGGTAGAGATCATCACGTAGATGCCTTTACCATGTGGATGGCTGGTGGTGGTATCAAACCCGGCGTAACTTATGGTAAGACTGACGACTTTGGATTTTCCGGAGTTGAAGACAAAGTATCTGTTCATGATATTCACGCTACAATCCTTCATTTGATGGGTTTTGATCATGAGAAATTCACTTATGATTTCCAAGGCCGCCCTTTCCGACTAACGGACGTTGAAGGTGAATTAATTAATAAAATATTAGCTTAATCCTGCATGCTCACAAGAATTACCCTCCTTGCTTTACTATTTACCTTATTTCTTTCTCCAGTTTTTTCCCAACAAAAGATCCAATTCTTCCAGACAGATTGGGGGAATCAACTTCCCATTGACGAGTTTCTGCAACGTGTAAAAAATGATGGATATGATGGGATTGAAACATGGTTTCCATACGATGAAGCCAAACAAAAAGAGTTAAAAGCCGGACTGGAAAAATATGACTTGAAAGTGATTTTCCTTCATGGTACAAGCAAGGGACTTCCATTTGCCGAATCGCTAAAAGTCTATGAAGAAAATCTCCAAAAGATAATTGCATGGAACCCAGTAAAAATCAACTCCCATACAGGATCGGATTATTGGACTTTGGAGGAAAACAAAGCCTTTATCGAGGTAACCACCAAAGCAAGCAAAGCCTCTGGTATTAGCATTGTTCATGAAACTCACCGCAGTAGATTTTCTTTCAATGTCCCACTCACCGTGGAAATGCTCAAGCTAGCGCCGGAATTACGACTAAACCTTGACATATCTCATTGGATGGTAGTTCATGAGCGATTAATCGGTTTGAATGATCCATTGCTACAGCAAATCCTTCCGAATGTAGATCATATACATGCTAGAGTCGGTTTTGCCGAAGGCCCGCAAGTGAACAATCCCGCCGCGCCAGAATGGGCGTCTGCTCTTAAAACCCACTTGGATATTTGGGAGCATATCATCCGTAATTCTGGTCAGGAAGTATTTACGATCACGACAGAATTCGGTCCTCCGCCTTACTTACCTACAGTACCCTTTTCCAACGTCCCTATCGCGGATCAATGGGAAGCCAATGTGTTTATCATGAAAGCAATTAAAGAACGCTTCGCAAATGATTGATTTTATCTTGCCATTGTTCGGGCGATTTCACCCGATTTTAGTTCACTTACCAATTGGCTTTTTGGTGTTTGGAGTTATCCTGATTTTTTGGTTTGGAAAGAAGTACTCGATCTATTCCCCAATCATCCAGTTAGCATTTTTACTGGGTGGTATTTCCGCTGGTCTGGCTAGTATCAGCGGTTTTTTGCAATACCAGAATGAAGGGTATGGCTGGGAAACAGTGAAGTTTCACCTCATCTTAGGTATACTTACAACCATATTTTCTTTTGGCTTGTGGTATCATTTGAAAAGAGCTGCTTCAACTCCAGCACAGTTGAAAATCAAAGGAGCAGGTCTAATTATGATAATAACCATTACAGGCCATCTAGGAGGCAACATTACCCATGGGGATGATTATTTCACAGAAGTATTACCTCCCGAGCTCCAAGCTTTACTTGGAGGAGAAGTAAGCATTAATGAACCTCTTGAACTTCCCGCAGATAATTGGGAAGAAGTAGCGTTTTACACGGGAGCTGTTCAGCCGATTTTGGATCAAAATTGTAAAAGTTGCCATAACCCTAAAAAACTAAAGGGAGAATTAGACCTCAGTTCTTTCAAAGGAATTCAAAAAGGTGGAGAAGATGGTTCGGTGCTTACCTCAAAAGATGCTGAGGAGAGTTCCCTTTTCACGCGAATGATTTTACCTGAGGACCATGACGACCACATGCCTCCAAAGGACAAGCGTCAGCCAAGAAAGGAAGAAATCGAATTGATCAAAGCCTGGATTGAATCAGGAGCATCTGAAAGCAGGAAACTTGGTGAATCCAACATTTCGGAAGAATTGATAGAACCGTTTTTCAAGAAAATTGAAAAGCCTTTCTATCCTGAGATGGAAGTTGGAAAAGTTCCTCAGGATTCCATTTCCAAACTAAAAGACCGAGGTTTTTTTGCGGAAGTAATTAAAGAAGGGTCTTCCTTTCTAAATATCAGCTGCATTAATTTTCCTGCTTTTACCAATGCAGACTGGAATTTGTTAATCTCAGCCCTAGAGCAGATTGTATATCTAGACCTTACGGGTACAGCCATAACTGATGCGATTTTTGAGTCAATTTCCACTCTGCCCAATTTGACAGTTTTGAAGCTAAATAAGACTTCTATCGATGGCTCTCAATTAGATAAACTAAGCAGTAACAAAAATCTAAAGCTGCTCTATCTTAATGAAACCAAGGTAGCAATGGACAAGCTTGACAAACTTCAGGGTCATCCAGCGCTTGAAAAAGTGTTTGTCTACAATACACCGGCAGCAGGATCGGGGGAAACTTCGCAATTCAGTTTTCACCTAGAAACAGGCAATCTCAGCTTACCGCCCTTACCGACGGACACCATTGTTTATTGAAAAACGTCTCCCGCTCCGGCGCAATGGCGCAAAGCTTTTATTCTTGACATTCAAGGAATCTTTAGCTCTTTTCACTTGGACTAATTCAATATATGTTAAACGCTAAATAATGAATCCAAAAAAAATGGGGCTGGTTAACTCAATTACTTTGCGCCGTTGCGCCTTCGCGGGAGACTTTATTTCAAATGCCCCTCAATCACCTCTGCATCAAAGCCTAAACTCAAACTTCCGTCTTTGTAAATAATCACTGGACGCTTGATCATACTTGAGTTTTCTTCAAGTATCGGGATCGCAGTTTCCTCGTTTTCAAGGGCTGATTTCTGCTCATCACTCATTTTTCGGTAGGTTGTTCCTTTCTTATTCACTAAAGAAGAAAGATCTGTTTTCTCCAAAAAACCTTCTAAAAGTGCAGCATCTGGCTTCTGCTTTTTATAATCGATAAAGTCATACTGCACTCCTTTTTCCGCCAGGAAATCGAAGGTCTTCTTCATCGTATTGCAATTCTTAATTCCGTAAACTTTGATGGACATATTTTATTTGTTCTTTTATTAAAACGAATTTGATCCAAAATAGTCCGAAAATCAACTTTTAACCTTTAAAAAATAGCCGTCAATCCAATCAAGAAATTTAAAGCTTAGTGATTATATTGGATGGAGATCCTTAATTATGAAATGGGAATTAGAAGGTTATTTCAATACAATCCTACCTAATGAGTAAATTTGAAAAGCTTTTATTAAAGGTTCTCTCTGGTAAATCGGATAAAAATCTATCCATATCGGATTTGAAAACGTTAATTATTCAGCTAGGCTTTAAAGAAAGAGGCGGTGCAGGTAGTCATACGATTTATAAAAAAGAGGATATTCCTGAAATAATAAATATTCACACAACCAAAGATGGCCAAGCAAAACCCTATCAAGTAAAACAAATCAGAGAAATCATCATCCAATTTAAACTTTCAAAACAATGAGCAAATACGGTATCTTCGTTTACTGGAGTGATCAAGACGAGTGCTTTGTATCAGAAGTACCAGAATTACCCTCTATCAAAGCACATGGTGACAATCAAACAGAGGCATTGGAAAATGCTCAGCAAGCAATAGAACTTTGGCTAAAAATTGCCAAAGAGGATGGGATGAAAATACCAGAACCAAAAGGTAAGCTACAATATGCTTAGCTTGCCCTTTGGCTTTGAATAAATACAAAATCTACAACCCCAATATCTCCACCATTGCTTCCTTATGAGCAACCAAGATCTGGTCGATCACATCATCTTTCAAAGCAGTAGATAAGAACAAACTCTCAAATTGGCTCGGCGCCAAATATACTCCACGCTTAAGCATAGCCTGAAAATATTTCCCGAATAAAGCCGTATCAGAAGCCTTTGCTGTTTCAAAGTCAAACACTGGAGAATCTGTGAAAAACAAGCTATACATACTTCCAAAGCTGTTTACCGTGTAATTCAACCCTAAATCCTTATTGATACTTTTAATGCCTGCGGTCAATCTCTCTCCGATGTGAGTTAACTCCGTATAGACAGTTTGATCTGTATTCAGATGATTTAGCATCGTCAAACCTGCTGCCATGGCAATTGGGTTGCCTGAAAGTGTCCCCGCTTGATAAACAGGTCCAGCAGGAGAAACAAATTCCATGATTTCTCTCTTCCCTCCGTAAGCTCCCACTGGCATACCACCACCAATGATTTTACCCAAGGTCGTCATATCTGGAGTTACTCCAAATACTTCCTGTGCCCCACCTTTTGCTAAGCGAAATCCAGTCATCACCTCATCGAAAATCAACACAATTCCTTCTCTAGTACAGATATCTCGAAGACCTTGAAGGTAACCTTCCTTCGGAAGACACAGCCCCATATTTCCTGGAACAGGTTCTAGTATTAAGGCAGCGATTTCCCCTGGGTTAGCTGCTACCAATTCTTCAATTGCTTCTAGATTATTATAAGGAGCGATCAAGGTATCCTTGGCCGTTCCTTTGGTCACTCCTGGAGAATCCGGATCGCCCATAGTCATCGCCCCTGAGCCGGCAGCGATCAAAAATGAATCCCCATGACCATGGTAGTGCCCTTCCATTTTGATAAACTTATCCCGACCTGTAAAACCTCTAGCCACTCGGATCGCAGACATGGTCGCTTCGGTACCTGAGTTCACCATACGAACTTTCTCGATAGATGGAACCATGCTTACGATCAACTCAGCAATCTCCACTTCACGCGCTGTGGGAGCACCGAAAGAGGTGCCATCTTCCATTGCTTTGATTACAGCATCTTTAACTTTTGGATGATTATGCCCGAGAAGCATAGGCCCCCAGCTATTGATCAGTTCTATAAATTTATTTCCATCCTCATCGTACAAGTAAGCTCCATCAGCTTTTTTGATAAAAAGTGGATCTCCACCTACAGCTCTAAAGGCACGAACAGGCGAGTTCACACCACCTGGAATGAAATTTTGGGCTTTTGCAAAAAGCTCTTTACTCTTAGAAATATTCATGGTTTAATCTAAAGGTTTCAATTCGCCTGCTTCTAATTCAAACAGCGGCACATATTCATTGTTGTGACCTCCTTGAAAATTAAATCCCCAAGTTAATCTACCCGCTTCAAATGCTTTTTGATCTAAGTTTCTTCTCAAATCAAAGCCCTTTGTAGCAGACATATTGGAAGACACCCAGTTGATCAGCTCCGCTCCAAGTGTGGAATTAATGCTAGGTAAATTCAGGTACTTATTGTAAAATCTATTTCGGAATTGCTGCATTGGCGCTCCGTAGAAATTCAAGGTATTGTTGCCAATGAAATAGAAATTTGGAAACTCCAGCATCTCATAATTAGCAAAATTGAAGCTTAACCAAGAATCCATTACTACGGTTGGAATGGAGGTAGTGATAGATTCCATCAAGGAAAACACCGGTTGAGCTATGGAAGGGTCATCTGATAATAAAACAACCTGATCTACAGAAACAGCTCCTTCTCCACTTTTCACACCTAGTCCCTGCATAAAGGCACTGACGTTTCGAGCATTTATTTGTTCGAATTCAGTTAACTGAAATCCAGCTTCTCCCAACTGAGTTTGAAGCATCTTCGCCAGCATCTCATCACGGGAACTTCCGCTATATCCTACTGCAACTCTTTTACCCCAATTCTGCTTCCTCAAACCTTCAACAATCCCATTGGCAATAGAACTCACAGAAGGTCTAAACAAATAGCTATAATTTAACTCTTCAAATCTTTCCCCGAGATTAGACAGGGGATGAACAAATGGAATCTTTGCTGTCTCAGCAAAACTACTGACCAAATCAGACTCTTCTGGATAGATTGGCCCAATTATCACATCAGCTGAAGCAATAGCGGGATCAGCAAGCAAGTTTTGCAAATGCGCAGCATCTCTCTTTGAGTCAAAGGTCAACATGTTCACTTGTGTTCCCTTTATCTTCAATTGCTCTACACCAAATTCTAACCCTTGATACAGTTCAAAGACAAAATCATTTTGAGGAATGCTGGACAAATTAGATCGTGAGGAATTAGTGAATGGTAAAATCACTACGATGTCCAACACCTGATCTTTTACTACATTTTTGTTTTCATTCGCCTTGCCTTGCAACTCATAATAAGCTGCACGTTCTGTGGCTGAGAGAATGGTTTGACTTTCCAAGACTCTTTTCAGAGCTTCTCCATAGCCCTTATTTTCTTTGAATTCAGAAAGATTTGCAATCATAAAACTTGCACTAACCTGCTTCAGGTTTTCAAAAGTGGCATTTTCAGCCATTGACATAATCTTATCGTCCTTTATCTTTTTAATCGTCTGCAGAGCTTCTACATTCTGTTGATTTTTGAAATAAGCTATCGCTAAAAGATATTTAGCCTCATCAGCCTTAGCCCAATTTCCATTTATAATTGGTTCCAAAGCTGCTATTGCCTGGGCAGGTTGATTTGCACCTAATGCAGCTTCTCCTAAATGAAAAGCTGCGTAATTAGCTAGGTTTCCATATTCTTTTGAATCTGTAAATTGCTTAAAAAGAGGGATAGCTTCCCAGTAATTTTTGGCTGCAAGTTCGGATTGTGCCTTGCGATAAGCATCCGGTGTAGGGATTTGAGCATATGCTAAGCTCAGGATGAAAAATACCGGAATTACTAAAAGATTTTTTTTCATTTTATTGAGGTGAATCAAACATCAAAACAGGGTTTGCAAATTTAACCCATTATTTTCAAACCCAAAGTTCAGGCCGAAAAGCCATGAAAAGTAAAAACCCGAAGAAATAACTTCGGGTTTTTATTATTTCAAATTTGAAATTTCAAATCTCAAATTTTTCTATTCCCACTCAATGGTTGCAGGGGGCTTAGAAGAAATATCATAAACAACTCTGTTTACACCTTTAACCTTATTGATGATGTCATTAGAAATCTTACCTAAAAACTCGTAAGGCAAGTGAATCCAATCTGCGGTCATGCCATCCACAGAACCAACGGCTCGTAGGGCAACAACTTTCTCATAGGTACGCTCATCTCCCATCACGCCAACAGACTGAATTGGAAGCAGCATCGCTCCTGCTTGCCATACCTGATCATAAAGACCTGAATCTTTTAAGCCTTTGATGAAAATATGATCAACTTCCTGAAGTGTTTTTACTTTCTCAGCAGTCACATCTCCCAAAATACGGATTCCAAGCCCCGGTCCCGGGAATGGATGACGCCCGATGATAGTTTCCACAATGTCCAACGCTCTCCCCACTTCACGAACCTCATCTTTGAATAGGGTATTCAAAGGCTCCACTACAGAAAGCTTCATGAAATCAGGTAAACCACCCACATTGTGGTGAGATTTGATCGTAGCAGAAGGTCCTTTCACAGAAATAGACTCAATAACATCTGGGTAGATCGTGCCTTGTCCAAGCCATTTCACACCTTCAAGCTTATTTGATTCTTCGTCGAAAACCTCGATAAAAGCATTTCCAATAGCTTTTCTCTTTGCTTCTGGATCAGTAACACCAGCAAGTGCATCATAGAACTTTTGCTTGGCATCTACGCCAATCACATTTAGTCCCATGTGCTTATAAGAATCCAATACTTCTTCGAATTCATTTTTGCGAAGCAAACCATTATCCACAAAAACGCAGATCAGCTGATCGCCAATCGCACGGTGAATAAGTGTAGCAGCCACAGAAGAATCAACTCCTCCAGAAAGCCCCATTACTACCTTGTCTGAACCGATCTTAGCTTTTAAATCTGCAATACTCGCATCGATAAACACATCTGAAGTCCAGTCTTGGGAACAGCCACAGATTCCTACCACGAAATTTCTAAGTAGGTTTTTTCCTTCAGTAGAGTGAGTTACCTCTGGGTGGAATTGAATGCCGTAAGTTTCTTCATTTTGAATTTTGAATGCAGCCACACGAACAGAGTCTGTGCTCGCAATTACTTCAAAATTCTCAGGCAAATTCTTGATCGTATCCCCATGTGACATCCAAACTTGCGAACCATGGCTCATTTCCTTGAGCAAATCGTAATGATTGTCAAGGTGACTAAGATTTGCGCGACCGTATTCTCTAATCTCAGATGGAAGCACTTCTCCGCCATATTTCTGTGCTAAAAGTTGAGAACCGTAACATACGCCCAAAAGAGGAAGTTTGCCTCTCAAAATATCCAAGTCCAAATCAGGAGATCCCTCATCTCTTACCGAGCAAGGAGAACCTGAAAGTATCACTCCTTTAATGTCGGAGGTGATTTCTGGAACTTTGTTATAGGGGTGGATTTCGCAATAAACATTCAGCTCTCTAACTCTTCGGGCGATGAGTTGTGTGTACTGAGAACCGAAATCGAGGATCAAGATTTGTTCTGCCATGCGCAAAGGTAAGCAGGTCAATTAAATTGAGGAAGTGATCTTGGAAAATTTACAGAATAATGTTTGGTCTTAACGGATTGTCGGATTGTAGGATTGTCGGATTGGAAAACTGGAAGATTGGAAGATTTGGGTAAGAAGTTGGAAAGTGGTAAGGTTGGAAAGTGATTACTCTTCGTTAAAACACCCAAAAATCACTGACAACTATTTAATTAACAATCTTTTAGTTAAACAACCTAAAGAAAGTTTAGTATTAAAGAAGATTAGTAGTAATTCGATAAATCAACTTCTAAACTTTCTGTATATGAAATCACATCGACTACTTCTGATCCTTTTCTTTTTTGCATTCACACCGATCTTTACAAATGCGCAGGAAAAACCTAAACTACAATACACAGTAGGCTTAGGCTCTTCCATCGATGGCATGAATGATCTTTATGGTCTCAATTTCTCCAATGAACTCAATGTAAGGCTTGGCAAAAGAACCTCATTCAATACAAGCCTCTCATTCTATCAATCACTAGGCAGCTACAATGAAAAAACCTTGCCTACGTATTCTAGCGGAAAAAATGAGGAACAATCCTCTGGAATTTTTATCACTCCATCTTTTAAGTAGGACATTATTCAGCGGCCTTCCGGATTCAATTTGGCATTTTCAGCTGGACCATCACTACAGCTAGGTGGAGAGACATTTATTCGCTCGGATCCTTTTTCTTCGGAAACAACATCCACTGCCTACATTACCAACAAATATCAGCGTGTCGGCTTGTTTATGGAATTAGAAGCTGAGTGGAACTCCAAGAACCCTAATCGAAAAAATGCGGTCAGCCTCTCTGCTTTCGGAGCAAACAATGCCATGCCGTGGTACCTCAATGCTACATATAAAATGAGATTTAAAGTCGGGAAGAAATAACTCTAAACGGCTATCTTGCGGCCTTCAAGCGATCGAATTCAACTTTCCAATATGTATTTAAAAACTTCCTTTTCCCTTCTTCTCTTCGTTCTAAGCATAAGTTCTTTTGCTCAAAACGCTCCACTTCAGAAAGTTACTGATCCTTATTTTAAGTTGGTAAGACCGGAATTCAAAGGTGATTTGGCCTATGAAACAGTGGCTTTTGTGGAGCAATACTGGAGACTTGCCGGGAATACCGGCTTTAATAATACGGTATATCGAATTGCTGAGAAGCTCGAAGCGTCTGGATATGTTTTGGAGGAAAAAGCAAAGGACTCAGATCGGTTCACCTACAGAATAGAAACCAGGGAGATGCGTCAGCCAACTTGGGAGCCTGTTTCTGCTTCCTTGGAAATAGTTGGTTCCAACGAAACCTTACTTTCCTCGGAGACCAACCGAAACATGATTTATATGTACTCCTCCTCCACTCCTGCTGAAGGAATTACCGGGGAAGTAATTTATGTAGAGAGCAAGGAAGCTCTTTCCTCTGTTGATTTAAAGGGAAAAATTCTCTTTTCGGATCAGGTTGGCTACAGAACTTTGCAGTTAGCCTTAAAAGATAAAGGCGCTGTGGGTGTCTTGACTTATGATATGCCTAGCTATTTGCAACCTGAGAAAAACGTTACTTCTATACAGTTTCGAGGTTTGAGACATGATGCCAATAATCCTGCTTGGGCGATTGCGCTTTCTTTCGAAGCAAAAGAAAACCTGAAAGCTGAGCTGGCAAAAGGAAAGGTGGAAGTATTGGTAAAGGCAGAAACGAAGATTTATGATTCAGCTGAACTTACTATTGTTGCTAATGTCAAAGGATCAGAATTGCCTTTGGAAAGCTTTGTTTTCTCCGCTCACATCCAAGAGCCTGGCGCAAATGATAATGCTACTGGAGTGGGTACTCAATTGGAAATGGCGAAAATCACTGCTGAGTTGATGAAGCAAGGCAAACTTGATCTGAAGCGTACTTTGACTTTCCTATGGGGAGATGAGATCATTTCAACGAGAAGATATATAGAAGAAAAAGATAAGCGTGAAGCCGATATCAACTGGGGAATTTCCTTGGATATGGTGGGAGAAAATACAGACGTAACTGGCGGAACTTTCCTAATCGAAAAAATGCCAGATCCAAGTGCCATTTGGACTCGTGGAGAGGATAAACACAGCGAATGGGGTGGCAGACCTTTGAAAATCGAAGACATGAAACCTCACTATTTGAATGACTTTATCCTGACCAACTTCGAAGCTCAGGGAGAATATGCAAACTGGGTAGTGAAAACCAATCCATTCGAAGGTGGATCGGATCATACCCCATTTCTACAGGCAGATATTCCAGGATTGTTACTTTGGCATTTTACAGATCAGTTTTACCACACGGATAATGATCGTTTGGATAAAGTCTCTCAGAAAACGATGGTCAATGTCGGTACAGGAGCTTTAGTATCGGCTTATACGCTTTTGAATGCGGATGAGACGACGGTAGATCAACTGATGCTAATGATCGCAGCAAAAGCCCAAATACGATTGCTTACAGAAGTTCAGCTTAGCAAAAAAGCTATTGCAGACGGTGGATCCAAAGAAGATGAGCAAAAAATCCTAGACACTTGGGCGGACTATTATGCAAAAGCTATGGATTCTATCAAGGACTTAGTTCCTGCAGATGATGAAAAAACATTGAGGAGAATAGTACTAGCGAAAGAGGCGATCAAGGCGCATGTACCTAAACTTTAGAATCAATGGAAATACGCCCAGCAAAGGCGCTGCGCAAGTACTTCATTTTCTAAACTTCCACCCTCATCACCTCTTTTATTTTAGATAGAACGAAAAGTTATCTTCAGCAAAAATTGAATTTGATAATTGACCATTGATCATTGTCCATTGCTTATTGATCATTGCCCATTTCCAAAAGCTCTTTTAGGATTCTCTTCCAAAAGCAATTTCCAATCAGCTTCATCAAATCCTTTGTCATTCAATACAGGCATCAGCTTTTCGAAGATATTGGTAAAAGGTACAAAATCTCCTCCATCTGGTTTGGCTGGATCGTACCAACCTGCGTCATGAGAAATCAAGACATTTGCCAAAATCTCCTTATCCTTCGCGAAAAGTAAGCGTTCCATATATTCATCCAATCCCCAGCCTATTCCATCCAAACTGATCCAAACTCCAATTTGAGCTGCCTCTAGGTAATTCTGAAAATCCTGCTCTGCCTGGGCATGTACCCAAACAAAAGCTGAAGGATCCACTCCCATTTTCTGAAGAATCTCAACTTCCTGTTTGGCAGTTTTCCAAATTCCTGTGTGGGAATAGATTTTCAAACCGGTTTTCTCATAAGTCAGGCCAGCTGCTCTGACCAGTTTCGAGTCCATTTCCCCCAAAGGATCATCTTCGTTGACCGAGATTTTGATAAAGCCTGGTTTGATGCCAGTTCCTTCTATCCCATCCTCGTATTCAGCAATCCATCTCTCTGACAACTCTTCAGCTGTTTCTGTGAAAGCATAATCAGGCAAAAACTTTCCCTTTTGCGTTCCATAAAGTCCAGTATTTGTGATAAGTTGAATTCCGGATTGCTCACTCAGTTTTTTAAGCAAAACTGGATCCTTTGCTAAATAGGAAGGTGTGCAGTCAAAAAAGGTCTTTACTCCATATTTCTTCACTTCGAGTAAATAAGGCATAACCTTAGCGATTACCTCTTCTTGATCATAACGTGCTGGAGAGACAGAATCCGCACCTATAAAATCCACCAGCATATGCTCATGAATCAATGTTAGCCCCATGGAATCTGTAGAAATCGAACCAGAAACTGTATTAATGTAACTGGTTTCAGAATTAGGCTTGGAGCAGGAAAAAGAAAAGATCAATATACTTAGTCCAACTACTAGAGAATGCTTCATATATAAAGCTAAGCAACTGCTCCAGATTAAGTCAACTGAATTTTAATTGATTTACTTCTTATCAAATATATATCCGCTTTTCAAACAGTAATAAGACAATGATATTATAGGCTTTGGTAAACACTAACACTTAGGCTGCTTCGGTCACCTGTCTTCGGTCTTCTGTCAGGGTGAGCAAAGAAATTATGGGTGCTGGTAACTTTGAGGATAATCATATCTTACTGTTTTAAAGAAGACATTCCTCCGTCTATGTGTAATATTTGACCTGTGACCCAAGAAGATTTATCATCTAAGAGAAATAAGGTTGCTTCAGCTATATCGTCTGGCGTGCCTATTCGACCCAAGGGATGTCTTTTATCTGAAGCTGCGCGCTTTTCGTCCGTGCTTACCAATTGCTTCGCCAGCGGTGTGTCCGTCAAAGATGGGGCAATGGCATTAACTCTTATCTGATTAGGTGCCCATTCTGCTGCCAAGGATCTTACTAATCCTTCCACAGCACCTTTTGCAGATGCTATTCCAGCATGAAATCCCATTCCCGTTTGTACAGCTACAGTGCTGTAAAGTACAACCGAAGCCGCTCCAGATTTTTTAAGACCTTTCATACATGCCTGAAGCGTTTTGACTGCACCAAAAAAATTAACCTCCATCTCAGTTTTAAAATCCTCCATCGAAATCCTATGGAATGGTTTGAGATTGATTGAACCCGGACAGTAAACTACGCCATCGATTACCTCAGGCAAATCCTGCAATTCTGAAGAGTCTTCTGTAATATCGATTTGATAATTTCCTTCACCAGTTCGGGAATAGAGAAACAAATTTGCTCCGCCTTCCTTGGCTAATGCAGCGACAGCTTTTCCTATTCCTGAATTCCCTCCTATGATGACAATATTCTTTCCTTTCATGTGTTTAAATGCTTTTAGGTTAAAGCATTTTGAGAGGGGGATTGTTTGAATTTTGTCCTATTTCAACTCATAAAAATAAATTGTCTGTACGTCCTTCTCCACTGCATCTGGATCTTCACCAGGTTTGGCATTGGAAAAAAGCACATCACGAACTGACCATAAATTAACATCCCATGTTCCTTCCCAGAGTTTTTCTTCTCCCTTGAAAATTTGGTAAAACTGTTTCTCTTTATATTTTTTTACTAAAGCCTCAAAATCAGAACCTCCAACTACATTTTTTGGCAAAGCATCTACTTCATCCTGAGGAGCCGCCCCTTCATACTGGGTCAACAAGTAACCATTTGAAAATGCATAATTAGTATATTGTGAACTGGCTAATGACTTAAAAAAACCATCAAAATTGATATCCCTATTTACTGGTTGTATCTTTTTGAATTGATCTCCAGGATTTAAAGCTTGAAATGATTTAAACTCAAAAGATGGAAGGTCATAAACATATAGCTCTGGGGAGTTGGGAAATAAAGCAAAAATCTCATCACCTATAAAACGCACAATTGGATCTAAACTATTGTATTGCCCAGGGGTTATAGCCATAAGTGACTGCTCAGGAATATATTGTGATTTTAAAATATCCAAGGAATTAATATCTCTAAGCGTCATAAAGGGATAAGATGTACTAAACTCTTCTGAATTATAGACTTTTTCTCCTGAATCATTATCAACAGAAAAAGTATAGAGGTAATTTTTATAAACCTCAGCAGCATTACTTCCTCCAATCCTATGAGTCACAAGGGAAAAATCAAGAGGCTTTTCTTCTTTCAAAATGAAATCAAGATCATAAATGAATATGCCAGCATGCGTTGTAATTAAAATCTCATCTTCCCCATAATAATCAGCAGTGGTAAAATACCTTGCTTTAAAACTATCCCTTCCATCTTCACTCCGATTCGCGCTTGCGAGGACTTCTCCATGTTCACTAATTCTTAAAAGTTCATCTTTCTTCCAATCAAAAAACAAATATTCAGAATGATCTTCTTTAACATCTATCATTCCCAATTCGGTCAATCGATCTATCACCAAACTATCGGTAATCACCAGCTCGGGAATATAGGCATCAGATTGTTTTTCATCGGTCTTTTCGCTGCAAGCGAGGGTAGCAGTAAAAAGTAGGAGCAGTAAAAATTTCTTCATAGGTGTGATTTACTAACAATATAAATTTTTTGATAATTCGCAGTAGGTAAAGTAGTCAAATTTTTGAAAAACTAGTTTATTACCTCTTTCATAGCAATTCAATGAGTTATCACCGAGTCCAAAGCACACTGAGATTCCCCCAAAGTTGAAAAAAGCTCAGTCAAGATTCCCTAATAATCATCAAATAAATGCACCCTATTCCTTAGGCCATTTTGACGAAATTAGAATGTTCACACATTTGCTGATTTAGACTAAATCTTTGTGTCCGATAATTGATTCACTAGATTTAAACTTCAATATGAGGGCTACTTGTGTCTCATGATAAATCTCTGCGTTAAAAAACTACCTAATAAAATTAAGCTTATAGCTATGAAAAAGTATATTTTTCACCTGTTAGTAATATTTTCATTTTCATGTAATTCAGATACTAGCGAGTATTTTGTCATTGATAAAAATTCATCCAACAGGTCCATTTTCATCAGCGAAGATTCCGATGAATTGGTGAAATGGGCAGCTAATGACCTTGCAGAAGACTTAGAATTCATACTCGGAACCGAAGTTACAATTAGTTATACTGATAAATTCAATCCTGATGACAAAGGAATTTATATAGGGAAATTTGATGATCCATTAATTGAATCCTTACCTGAAAAGCTCAATAGAAATTTAAACGGTGAATGGGAAAAATTCCTTATCAATAAGCATGAGGAAAATCTCTTCATTGTGGGCAGCGACATTAGAGGCACTGTGTATGGGATTTTTGAACTTACAGAGCGAATCGGTATATCACCGTGGAAATGGTGGGCAGATGTCCATCCTCAGAAAAGTGAAGGGGTCGAATTGAAATTGCCTGTCGGAGGAATTGAAGCTAGTCCTTCCGTGCAATACAGAGGGATATTTTTGAACGACGAAGATTGGGGATTACAACCTTGGGCAGCTAATACCTTCGAACCAGAAACTGGAGATATAGGCCCCAAAACATACGAGAAGATCTTTCAATTGCTGCTTCGCCTGAAGGCTAACACCATATGGCCAGCGATGCATCCTTCCACTAAGGCTTTTTTTAGCATTCCAGGAAATCGGGAAATGGCGGAGAAGTATCACATTTCCATAGGAACCTCACATGCTGAACCCATGCTCCGAAACAATGTGGATGAGTGGGATGAGGAAGCCTATGGTGATTTCAATTATTTCACCAACAGTGAAAACGTCAAGCAGTATTGGCAGGAGCGAATCACAGAAGCCAAAAATGGGAACAACATTATTAGCATGGGCATGCGGGGAATCCATGATTCGGGAATGCAAGGAAATGCTACTCAAAAAGAACGAGTTGAACTATTAGAACAAATTTTTCAGGATCAGCGGAGTATTTTGTCAAAAACAATCGACAAACCTATCGAAGAAATCCCTCAGGCATTTACAATCTACAAGGAAGTATTGGATCTGTACAATGATGGCTTACAAGTTCCAGAGGACATCACGCTGGTTTGGACCGATGACAATTATGGCTACATCCGCAGGTTAAGCGATGAGCAGGAACAGGCCAGAAAAGGTGGCGGCGGAGTATATTATCATTTGAGCTATTGGGGTAGACCTCATGATCACCTCTGGCTCTCTACCACACAGCCTGGGTTGATATGGTATGAAATGACCAGAGCCTATCAAAACGGAGCCAAAAAACTGTGGATTGCCAATGTAGGAGATATTAAGCCTGCTGAATACGATATAGAGTTTTTCCTAGACCTAGCTTGGGACATCAATAGCATCTCTGAAACTACCATAAATTCCCATTTGGAGGCTTGGAGTTCTCGAGAGTTTGGGGAAGTCCATGGGGAAGAGATCGCCAATATCTTTGCGGAATATTATCGTTTGGCATTTCTACGCAAACCTGAATATATGGGATGGAGCCAAACTGAGCCGACCACAACAACAAGGATCACGGAGTTTAACTCCGAGGAAGCAAACCGCAGACTTGAAGCTTATGCTAAGCTGGTAGAAAAAGTAAATGCGATAAAGTCTTCCCTATCCAAAGAGCGTCTTGACTCCTATTTCCAATTAGTGGAATACCCAATAAAAGGTGCTGCGCTAATGAATGAGAAATTCATCCTTGCTCAGGAATCATACCTAAATCCAACTAGTGATTTAAAGGATAAACTCGCGAAGCAATCGCAACAAGCATACGATAATATTGTGGTGCTTACCAAAGAATATAACCTCAAGATCAGCAATGGTAAGTGGAATAAAATGATGTCTATGCATCCTCGAGACCTACCTGTTTTCTCCATGCCAAACTATCATCAGACAGACCAGTTGCCTGAGAGCAAAAATACAGCAGGAGGCCCCACTCTTTCTCCGCCTATTTTTATGCAGGGAAATGAATATTCTAACGCCCAAGGTGCAGCAAATTACCAATGGAAAGCAGTGGAAGGATTAGGTTACAGCAATGCCGCTATGACGCTATTCCCTTTTGCAAACCTGCTATTTGAATCAGAAAAACCATACTTGGAATATCAATTTGACCTGCAAAATCCAGGAAAGCATGTAGTGGAACTACGATTCTTACCTACTCATTCAAACAATTTTGATCAGAAGATATGGGTATCAATCGATGATCAGGAGCCCAAAGAATTCTCTTTAAATACTCGTGGAAGAACTGAAGAGTGGAAGGAAAATGTATTGAGGAATTTTGTAAAAGTGACTTACCCGATTCTCATTGATAAATCAGGGAAACACAGCCTGAAAATATCAGTCAATCAGGTTGGAATAGTACTAGATCAACTCGCTATTAGTCAAGAGGGGCAGGATAAATTCTATGAAATAGTGAAATGACCGAATGACCAACAGCTGCATAGAGCACCTACCTTAAAATTCCAACTTCCTCCAAGTGAATAGCTACCTTATTGACTAGAAAGAGAAAGTATGGTACTACTATCTAGAGACAAAACTAGTTCACCCCTTGCTAGGCAAGAAAATAAACCCAGTGCTCCTTCACGCTTTCTTCGAGCCCTTTGTGGCTAAAAACTTAAACAAAAAAACCGAGCTTCTCTGCCCGGTTTAGATGTTGGTTCTTGTTTCCTTAATTACTTCTCAAGACTTATGTATTGCATGAACTCGGTACGCGATTGCTCGTCTTTTTCAAACTTCCCAGAATAGAAAGAGGTAACTGTGGAACTTTGCGTGTCTTTCACTCCTCTGGAGCTCACGCACATATGATAGGCATCGATAATGACAGCCACGTCATCTGTTCCTAGCGCTTCTTTCAGTTCATTACCGATCTGCATGGTCAATCGCTCCTGCACCTGAGGCCTTTGAGCGAAATACTGAACGATTCTATTGATTTTAGAAAGTCCAATTACGTTTCCATTGGAAATGTAGGCCACATGGGCTTTACCGTAAATCGGCACGAAATGATGTTCGCAGTGAGAATGCACAGTGATATCTTTCTCCACCAGCATCTCATTGTATTTGTATTTATTTTCAAAAAGCTTAGCCACAGGCTTGTTCTTCGGATTCAAACCTGAAAACACTTCCTTCACGTACATTTTTGCAACGCGATGTGGAGTTCCTTTTAAGCTATCATCCGTGAGATCCAATCCCATGATATGCATGATTTCTCTGAAATGCTTTTCAATTAACTCGACTTTCAGTTCATCATCCATTTCGAAAGCGTCCTCCCGAAGTGGCGTTTCTAGGGAAGTTCCCACATGCTCATCTCCAATATCCTCAGCAGATGCCCTTGCGATATTAATTCCCATCGTATTCAACAAAGTTTCTTTCTGTTTCATAAAGTCGAATTGTTAACTCGAATTTTCGATCAATTTTTTCCCTTAAAATATTCCAAATAACCACTGCAATATTCTCAGCGGTTGGGTTAAGTTCTTTGAATTCATCGGTATCCAGGTTTAAATTTTTATGATCTAATTTTCTTAATACATGCTCTTTGATCAAATCACTGAGCACTTTCATATCGTAAACATACCCAGTTCGCGGATCCACTTCTCCTCTCAATTTCACTATCAATTCATAGTTGTGGCCATGAAAATGAGGATTATTACACTTTCCAAAAACGGCTTGATTTTGCTCGTCCGACCACTCAGGGTTATGAAGACGATGCGCTGCGTTGAAATGTTCTTTTCTATAAACTGATACTTTCATTGAATGCTGAAACAGCCGCTTTTCTGTTTTTGTTTGAATTATTTTCCTATTTATCTGTTAGGATACTTGGAGCGTCCTGAATGACAGTGAAATAATTTTGGGAAGGCAAAATTACAGAATAATAATTTGTACCAAAATCTAAGGCTATCCTTCACCACCCGAAGAACTGAGAAAGTCACTTAGAAGGTTCCCTGAGAAATTTCACATATTTAATGACCAAAATCATAAGATACTGACTTCAAGCTCGTTTGATCTCATGGTATATCCTATTAAATTTGCAAAATCACCCAAATGCTTATGCTTAATCAAACCATTGCGATTACCCTCCTATTGTTCATAGGGATTTTCCCAAACCCAGAATTCAAAGAAAACTCAACAAACATCCTAACTCCCATCGATCCAGTCTCTGTGACTTACGATGCATTACAGGCAAAAAATGGAGTTTTACCTTCCAAAGAAGTTTTCAATTTAGCTATCCAAGGTTGGAATAAAATGAAGGACAATTTAAAGTCAAAAGTACTTACAGTTATTGATTTTAGCCTTCCATCCACCGAAAAGCGCATGTGGATTATTGATCCTGAAAAAGGAGAAATTCTACTGAACTCTGTAGTTTCTCACGGAAGAAATTCTGGAGACCTGATGGCAAAAACCTTCTCAAATGTGCCTGAATCATTCAAAAGCAGTCTTGGCTTTTATAAAACTGCCGAAACCTACTCTGGCAAACATGGCTATTCTTTAAGACTAGATGGTTTGGAAAAAGGCTTCAATGATCAAGCTAGAAATAGAGCAATTGTAATTCACGGAGCTGACTATGCCAAAGAAGAATTTGCTAAATCTGTCGGTAGATTAGGTAGAAGTTTAGGTTGCCCAGCGCTTCCAAGTGAACTTTCTGCCCAAGCAATTGATCTAATAAAAGACGGTTCACTACTTTTTATCTTTGGAAAGGACCAAAATTACTTAACTAAATCAAGCCTGATCAAGGCTTGATTTAGAACTTCTAAGCGCTTTCAGTAGGGCCGCATCTCTTTCATATACATCAGATCGAAAATTAGCTTTTCCATCTTCACCCGCCCAGAAAGTCATATAGACTAGCACGACTGGGATTTCTCTTTCCAATTTCACCACTTCCTCAGTATCCTGATGCATGGCTTCCTGCGATTTTTTCATCATCCCAAGACTTGTCATTGATCAATATCTTAGCGAATTGATCTGGATTCTGAATTCGGATGCATCCGTGACTAAGCGCTCTTGTTTCTCTTTCAAAAAGGCTTCTCGCCGGTGTATCGTGAATGTAAATATTGTAATCGTTTGGAAACATGAACTTTACCAACCCTAAGGAATTATCTCCTCCAGGTTTTTGACGAACACGGTAGCCTGTTTCTTTAGCCAAATTGACTTGGGAAGCTTTTACTACCGCTCCATTTCCGTCTACTACTTCCATGTTTTTCTGAGAGAGGTAATTCGGATTCTTTTTTACAGAAGGTATAATCTCATCATTGGTAATAGATTCCGGGATATTCCAATACGGGCTAAATACAATGTAGCTCATCGGTGCTGTGAAAGTCGGTGACTCATTATATTCTTTACCAACAATCACTTTTGCTGTAAAAGCCGTATCCTGATTTTTCATATAGTCTAACTGATAATTGGCAATATTTCACCAGGACCATCTCCTGATCCCAATCCATCTTGGGCATCCATCGTAGTCTTTCCATATTTATGGAAGCTATATCGATCAGGTTTTGAGGGGATTTATTAAGTGATTCGGCTACTAATGCTCCAATTATTCCGTCAGGATTCATACCATTTGACTCCTGATATTTCTGAAGTCCAGCAAACATGGTGGAATCAAAAAGCGTAGGATCCTCTATTTCATAAGGTTTCAAAAAGTCCCAAAACATGAGACGCTTACGTAAAGCAGGAATAGCAGCGTGCTGATCTCCTACTTCAATCGCACCTTCCACAGGTTTAAATTCCCAGGTAAGCGTATCATTTTTTTGGATTGTATACAATTCCTGTATAGCCTTCCTTCCTTGCGCATACAGATCTGAGTTTGGGTAAAGTTTTTCAAAAGTCTTCTCTACTGAACTTCCTCCAGCTACTTCCTTCAGCATTTCCGAATAGTTATTTTCTGTCTCCTTCTCCTCAAACTTCCAATTTGGATCAAGAGAGGACGGATTTACTTTCCCATTTTCCAAATCATGAGCTAGACGGAAAAAGGCATCGGTAAGCAATAATTCAAGGCTAACTTTCTCATCTGAAGATAAATTTCTGAATTTCTTGTTTTCCTTTTCAGGAGTGGATGATAGTGCATAGATCCGCTCTAGATGGTAATCTTCAGGTTGCAAGCCATCGTATTTCGAATCCTCTATTTGTTCTAATAACTCTTCTCCATTTTTTGAAAGAGACCCGTTGAAGAGCCATACTTCCATATATTCTCGATCAGTATAAAACTCTTCAATGGAAACCGCATAATCTGATTCAGCTAAAACTCCAGCTTCTCCGGATATAAAATACTGCTCAAGTTCGTCAGTGATATCAGATCTTCTTTGGTTAAAAAACCAGACGAGACCTACAGCAAGTAAAACAACTGCAGCGATGGGGATAAATATTTTCTTATTCATAAAAGGCGTATTGTACAGCCTTTTATTAAGTCAAAGTTCGTACGCTTAAATAGCACAACCGATAATAGCCCCAGATTTAAACCTTTCTAATTCATTTTCAAACCCTTAAGAAAAATTTAAACTATGAAGTCAAATCTAAGGAGACTGATCACTGAGACTATATTTCCCAAATTGGGGCAAAACACCTGATTTAATCTCGAAGAGCTTCCAAAACCTCAGCATCGCGATCGTAGATATCCTGACGAAAATGTCCTTGTCCTTTGGAATCTGCCCAGAATGTTAAGTACAATAATACTACAGGAATTTTACGATCAAGATTGACAATCTCCTCTCTGTTCTGGTGCATCGCCGAATTAATCTTATCCGAAGTCCACGCTTTGTTATTGCGCAACAATAGTTCAGCAAAAGTTGCAGGATCTTGAATACGAATACAGCCGTGACTTAAGGCGCGATCTTCTCTTGTAAAAAGACTTCTTGCTGGCGTATCGTGAATGTAAACACTGTGCTCATTTGGAAACATAAACTTCACCAATCCCAAGGAATTAGTAGCACCTGCTTCTGCCTTACCATGTAAGGAATAGATTTACCACTCCAATTCACAGATGCAGGATCTACTGCTTTGCCTGAAAAAGTGACCACTTCCATATTTTTCTGTGACAGGTAATTCGGGTTTTTTCGCACAGCAGGCATCACTTCATTTCGCACAATAGAAGTTGGAAGATTCCAATATGGGCTAAAAACTATGTAACTCATGGCTGAAGAGAAAATCGGTGATTCATGATATTTCTTTCCCACGATCACACGCGTCGAAAAAAGTGTATCCCGATTGCTTAGGTAATCCAATTGATAATTGGCAATATTAACCAAGATCATTTCGGCACCACGTAGCGTATCAGGCAACCAGCGCAGTCGCTCCATATTCACAGAAGCCTTGTCAATCAAATCTGTCGGAGATTGATTGAAAGCATTAATCGTATTTTTACCCAATGCTCCGTCAGGTTCTAAGCCATTTCTTTGTTGGAATTTCTGAACAGCCAAAAACATTGTGGAATCATACTGCTTTTCATCTTCAAAAACGTAAGGTTCCAAAAATTTCCAAAAAGCTAGCCGCTCCCTTAAGTTTGGAATTCCCCCATGAGTTTCCCCAACTTTGATAGTTTTCGAAACTTTGACAGCTTTCCAATTGAGAGTATCCTGCTTGCGGATTTCATCTAAACCCCGGATGACCTCGCGACCTTTTTTGTAAACCGTGATCGTAGGATAAAGAGTCTCTAGGGTTTGACGAATTTGCTTCTTTTCTACAGCTGCTTTGAGTAAATCGGGGTAGGAAACTTTAGAAGTCTTTGTGGTAATTTCCCAATCACCAGCTAACTTCTTTGGATCTACTTTCCCTACTTCCAGATGTGCTGCCAAATGGAAAAAAGCGTCAGAAAGCAATAAATCAACATCTGCTAAGTCATCCAAGGCATTAGGGGTGGCTTGTTTTTTATTGGATTCAAATTGAAAAAAGAATTGATTGATTAAGTCTAGGTGATAATCCTGTGGATTCAGCCCGTCAAACTTACTTTGATTAATTTCAAACCGTAGCTCATAAGCCAATTCTGTAAGCACACCCTTTTCTGTCCAAACAGGATTAAATAACCTATTGGAATAGAAATGATAAATTTCGCCTTTGGCATAAAGCTCCTGCTGTAGCACATTAAGTGGAACATCTGGCTGATCCAGCTCCAGTCTGATACGAATATTATCCTGGAGGTCCGTGTTTTGACCAAAACAAAAAAGCCCCTGAGTAGTACTCAGGAGCAAAAGGAGTATAAATCTCTTGATCATATAGCTTGAAAGATTATTCAACTTCGAAGTCCTGATACTTTCTACCAAGTGTCCATGCTTCTTTTAGCATTTCCAGAAAGCCTCCCATTTTGTGAAGGGGAATCAAATTTGGTCCATCGCTGAGTGCTTTGGAAGGATCTGGATGTGTTTCTATAAAAAACCCATCTATACCCGTCGCCGCTGCAGCCCGCGCCAAAATTGGCGCAAATTCCCGCTGTCCTCCGCTACTTCCGCCTTGTCCTCCTGGTTGCTGTACGGAATGCGTGATGTCAAAAACCACTGGAGCAAACTGACGCATGATAGGAAGTCCGCGCATATCAACAACTAGATTGTGGTAACCTAGGGAAAAACCTCTCTCAGTGAGGCATACATTCTCATTTCCAGTTGACCGCACTTTGGTCACCGCATACTGCATATCCTCAGGTGCCATGAACTGACCTCTCTTGATTTTGACAGCTTTTCCACTTTCGCCTGCGGCTAAAAGCAAATCCGTCTGCCGACATAGGAAAGCTGGAATTTGAAGCACATCCACGACTTCAGCCACATCTTTGACCTGATAGCTTTCATGGATATCTGTCACCAAAGGAACGTTCAAAACATTCCCTACACGCTGTAAAACTTCCAGCGATTTATCCATACCAATACTTCTGAACGAACCAGATGAAGTTCTATTTGCCTTATCAAAAGAAGCTTTGAACACATAAGAAAATCCGTGCTGTTCGGCCCAATCTTTTACTTTGGTACCAATCTCCAGGCAGATATCAAAGTTCTCTACAGCACAGGGACCGGCAAATAAAACAGGTTTTTCTTCTCCCAAAATCACCGAATCAGTGATCCGCATGGGCTTATTATTTCTTATCATTTTCGGTTTGGGATAAAGTGTCAATTAAGGGTACAAGTTGTTCGTTTGAATGAAGAAGCAAATCTCCTACTTCTCTAAAAACGCCCTCTCCTCCTTTAAATCTAGAAACATAGTGCGCAATCGGCTTCACGTATTCCATTGCATCGCTAGAAACTACCGCCAAGCCTACACGAGATAAAATCGGCAAATCAATTAAGTCGTCACCGATGAAAGCGACTTCCTCAGCCTGCAACTCAAGAGTTTCCAAAACCTCATTAAACTTCTTACCCTTGTTCTTGACACCATGGTAATGAAAGTCAAACTTTAGCTCTTCACAGCGATTTTGGACCACGTAAGATTCCCTACCCGTGATGGCACCTACCATTAAGCCACTTTTGCGAAGGTGATAGACGATCAATCCGTCTTTGACATTGAACTTTTTAAACTCCAGCTTATTATCATCGTAGATAATTCCGCCGTCTGTCATCACTCCATCGATGTCCGTGATGATTAATTTTATTTTGGCTGCTCTCTCCCACACTTCATCAGAAATGTGAGCGAAGTATGCAGCTACTATTTTTTCTGTTTCCATTGAATTGAATAAAGATCGAGCCTTCTTTGCTCGAGGTTTCGTACACTTCCCGCTTTCCGCTGCTTTGTCAATAAATCCAAATCCACATCCGCCACAATAATCGTTTCCTCATTTTCGGAGGCCATAGCAACTACTGCATCATGCGGAAAGGAAAAGTCTGAAGGAGAATAAATCGCAGCCTGGGAATATTGAATATCCATGTTTTCTACTTTTGGTAGATTCCCCACAGATCCTGTGATAGCAACATAACATTCATTTTCTATTGCTCTGGATTTTGCGCAGGTATTTACCCGAAGGAAAGCATTCTTGGTATCTGTCCAAAAAGGAACGAACATAATGTCCATTTCCTGTTCAGCGAGGATTCTTCCCAATTCTGGGAATTCCACATCATAGCAGATCAAAATCCCGATTCTACCTGCATCGGTATCGAACACATTGATCCCGTTTCCACCTTGAAGACCCCAGTAGGATGCCTCATCAGGCGTAATGTGCAGCTTGTATTGCTTATCCTGCGTACCATCTCTACGACAGAGGTAACTTACGTTTCTTAGCTTTTTACCATCGTACTCTGGCATAGAACCCGCAACGATATTCACATTATAAGAAACAGCCAAGTCACTCATCCTGCTGACAATCTCATCTGTATAATCTGCCAGATTACGGATGGCTTCAGAAGCATCCATATCATTGAATTCTGCCAAAAGTGGTGCATTGAAGAATTCTGGGAGTAGGCAGAAATCGGACTTATACCCAGACACCGTATCCACGAAAAATTCCACCTGCTGCATCAGATCGTCCACATTGGAGAAGCGGCGCATCTTCCATTGAACTAATCCAAGACGGACAATTGACTTCTTGTTACCGATTAGCTTTTCGTCCTTTTCGTAATAAATATTGATCCACTCGAGAAGCGTGGCATAAGCTCTGGAATCAGTGTCTGATGGTAAATATTTGGTAATAACTTTTCTTACGTGAAATTCATTAGCCAGCTGGAAAGACAAGACTGAGTCAAAAATCTCCTTGTTTTTTACCAGATCTATGTATTTCCGAGGAGTCATCTCGTCAGCGTAATTCGTGTATCCAGGAATTCTACCTCCTGCGATTATAGATCGAAGATTAAGATTCTCGCAAAGCTCTTTTCGCACATCATACAATCTACGCCCAAGCCTCATTCCCCTATAATCGGTATGTACAAACACATCTGTTCCGTATAGGGTGTCGCCATCCATATCGTGGGTGTCGAACTTCCCAAAACCCGTGATCTGATCGTAGGTGTGGTTGTCGCCAAATTTATTGTAGTCGACAACCAGACTCATCGCTGCGGCCACTACTTTACCATTATCTTCTATCGCAATCTGGCCTTCAGGAAATGCTTTTAACTGGTTCTTAAGCTCTTCTTTGGTCCAGGCCCCACCTTGATTTTTATAAATAGAGACCATGATTTCCCGGATATCATCGTAATCCGAGAGTTTAATATTTCTAAGCTTCAGCCTATGCTCCAGCTCTTCTTTTTGCTTGCTCATGTTTCAAAATTAGCCAAATTCAATTAAATATCTCCATTCACTCTTATCCAACAAAAAGAAAACGAACAATGCAAAGGATTGCATGTTTTAACAGAATTATAGTACATTAAATGCAATTCTGGATAGTTGGGGCTAGAAGAAAAATAAAAGTAAGTAAGAATTAAATGCAACAAGAAATAAAAGAAGTGGCAGAGGAAAAAGCGCAGGGTTTTATTGAGTGGATTGAGCAAGTATTCAACTACAGCCTGGTTAACCTTGGAGATTCTAAGCTAACCGTGGGGCTGATTCTCACCTTAATTATCTCATTTGTAATACTTTTTATAGTTACTGAATGGATCAGAAGATTTCTGGTTCACAAGATCTTAAATCGCTATCAGATTGATTCGGGCACAAGAGCTTCGATAGGAATGATAGTGAAGTATGTGCTCATTCTGGCAGGAGTATTCTCAATTCTTCAGACAAATGGCGTTGACTTAAGTGCTTTCGGAATTCTTGCAGGTGCCTTGGGTGTAGGTATTGGTTTTGGTCTACAAAACATTACAAATAACTTTATTTCAGGGTTAATTATACTCTTTGAGCAACCCATAAAAGTGGGAGATCGCATCGAGGTAGGTGATGTGACGGGAGATGTAATTAGAATTTCGGCTCGATCCACCACCATTGTGACAAATGACAACATTACCATAATCGTCCCGAACAGCCAGTTTATTGACAGTCCAGTAATAAACTGGTCCCATAATGATCGAAATATTCGCTTCAATTTTCCGGTAGGCGTGTCCTATAAAGAGGACCCTGAAAAAATAAAAGGCATCTTAATCGAAGCAGCAAAAGAAAATGCTGGAGTCCTAAATACTCCTGCCCCTGACGTACTTTTTGACAGCTATGGAGACAATAGCATCAACTTTACGCTTAGAGTTTGGTCTTCAGAGTATATTAACAGACCAAAAGTGCTGAAAAGCCAATTATATTATGCCATCTTCAAAAAATTTGGTGAGCAAGGAGTTGAGATACCATTCCCTCAACGAGATCTTCACCTTAAATCGGGGTTTGATAAGTTAGAAAATTAGCCTAATTTTCACCCATGATCCCTTTTACGGAAGATCAAGTGGAGGCTTTCTATGAAAAAAATTCTATTCATAATTCTATTACTTTCAACGACAGAAGCCTTCTCGCAAAGTTTTTATCGTTTTCGGTTTGAAGAACCTTGGTCATTTTCTGCAAGTGCTGGAATGACACAGTATTATGGAGAATTGTATTCCTTTTGGAAGTATAATGAAGGTATCCAACCTGACTGGAATGCGAATATAGCAGCACATTATACTTTTGGGACTAATCTCAGAGCTAGAATGGATTTCTCCTACATCAAAATGTCAGGTCAAGATCCCCCCTCAGACCCGAGAGCATACAGAACCCCCAGAAACCTACATTTCAGAGCACAAAACTGGGAGGCTACAGCTATGGTGGAATACTATTTAAATCCTGTAAAAGTCCCAAATATCCATCGCTCCCTACTGAATCCATATATTTTTGCGGGACTCGGTATGTCTACTAACAACCCTACCGCTGAGCTGGATGATGAGTGGGTAGATTTGCGACCTCTGCAACTGGAAAACAATCCTTACAACCGATATATCATCACATTTCCGATGGGGTTAGGATTAAAGTATAAGATGAACGTGTATATGGATCTTTTCCTGGAAGGAAATTACAGATTTACTCTTACTGACTATATGGATGATATTTCAGCCTATAATATCAGTGAATTTTATCTAGACTTGGTAGATGATTATGTGACCGGAAACAATCCGGATAGACTACGATTAGCAGTTAGAAATCCGAATTTCCTTGATGATAATGGGTTACCAGATGTGGATAAGATCCTACGAAATAACGGGAGAATACGCCGTGGTTCTGGTCTGACGCATCGGTATGATGGCTACATGACTATAAATTTTGGAGTGGAAATTTATCTCTCTCCTGACATTTGGGACAACTTCTTCTTTAGAAACAGAGTGTACGAAAAAGCATTCAGATTCTGGTAAGCTAGCCTTTAACACTTAGCACACTCAAACCACTTTTGAAAATCAAAGTTTCGGTAGTTTCTACTAGATAGGAAGGAGCAAGACTATGATCACCCGTTACCAAAATAAGCCATTTAATATTCTGGGTTTCGGCGAATGCAATCATGCCCTTTTCTACTTCTGTGTCATTGAAAATATGCTTATAAAAAGTCAATTCCTCGTGTCCTTTCTTAAACCAATCCATTCTTGAAGTGATTTCTTGAGTGGAGGTGAAATGAGCAGGAATATTGACGAAAAGTAAGTGGACGGTGCTTTTGAAGAGCTTTATAAGTGGCTTGATTTTTTCAAAAGCTACTTTGGATTTTGGTTCAAAATTGGATGCAAAAGCAACTTTCCGGAAATCATTTCCACCTAGAGGTTCTTTCACTGCCAAAACAGGGCAATTAGATTTTCTAAGTACCTTTTGTAAGGTTGATCCAATGAAGTTTCCTTCTTCATACCCTTTACCATAAGCACCAAGCACCAGCATATCAGGATTTTCCTCTTGAACTACCCGAAGGATTAATTCATTAGGAACACCTATTCTAACAATTTGTCGGATTGGGGCTTTGGCTGGAGCAATCTTAAGAATATAATCCGGCAGCACTTCCTGAGCTTCTTCAAATTCTTCGATTAAATCCGGATAGTTTTTTTTCGCCTCATCGGAGAGTAATTCCCAATCCACTTCGGATGGAATAACTGTAACACAGAGTATCTCTGCACCCGATTTAGCACTGATTTTTTGAGCAGTTTTGAGTGCCACCACTGAGTACGAGGAAAAATCAAAGGGAACGAGGATCTTTTTCATGATTGAAAGGGAAATGATTGATCCTAAATCTCTACATATTCAACTCATTTTTAGCTGTCAAGAATCAGTTAAACTCATGATAAAAATTAGTATAAGTCATTCTACAGATCCATTTCCATTTTGATATCGCAGCGACAGTATTTGCCAGGCTCAAGGTCAGAATCTTTAAATCCCAACTTCTCATAAATTCTTAAAGCTGGGATTAGCTTGGAATGTGTGTAGAGCACCACCTTCTTCCCTCCCATTTCCTTGGCTTTTTCTAAAATCGCCAGAGCCAGCATCATTCCTATTCCTTTTCCTTTCGCCTGCGAGGCAACCCCCATTTTGATAAGTTCATAAACCTCATCAGAAACCTTATGCAGACCTACGGTACCAATGATTTGCTCTCCCTGCTTAGCAAAAATAATCGTACCCCCAGGCTGGATAATCGTCTCCTCTGGACGGTCGAACTGGGCCTGATCAAATGGCTCAATCGAAAAATAATCTTCCACCCAAGCTTGGTTTATTGATTTGAAAAAAGGGCTTAATTCAGGTGAATAGGGTATTATCTCAATCTGATCCATCAGTACAACTTTTTAGAATATGAATGCTAAAGTAAAAAGAATCACTTAGCTTAGAAATACTAAAACCACACTTCCTTTTTATGAAAAACAAGAGCTTCATTTTCGTACTTCCCTTACTTTTCTTGGCTTTCCTTGCAAATGCTCAGACACCGGAGCAAAATCTGGAAAAACTGGGGCTCGCCCTACCCGAAGTTGGTACGCCAATAGCAAACTATGTGAAATGGAAACAAGTCGGCAATCTGCTATACGTATCAGGAACTGGACCAGATGTCATAGGGAAAGTTGGCGCAGAGCTGACCGTCGAAGAAGGTTATCAGGCAGCACGAGAAACAGGACTGGAAGTCATCGCTATGCTAAAGGCCGCAACAGGTGACCTAAGCAAAGTGAAACAGTTTGTGAAAGTATTGGGAATGGTTAACTCCGATCCAAAATTCGATAAACAGCCCGCTGTAATCAATGGCTTTTCTGATCTTATGGTAGAAGTCTTTGGAGAAAAAGGTAAGCATGCCAGATCGGCCGTAGGAGTCGCTGCATTACCAAATAATATGGCTGTGGAGATCGAGGTAATAGTGGAACTTGAAGATTAATTTTCAATCACATTTAAATCTCCGATATCTTCCATTTAAAAAGGAAAAGAGAAATGATTATTGTTCTTCTTGATCAACTTCTTTAGGGTCTGAATAAGTTAATTTGCCATTCTCAGATGTATCAACATTCATAATTTCCGTTTTCCTAGGCACATAGAGTTCCATGTAATTGCCTATTTTTCCTGAAATCTCCTGGGTATATACATCCACGCTAAAATGGTTTTTCCAAATAATGAAACTCCTAAATCATTTGCAGATATTATTTCAAGATCAAATTTTTGAGGAGAAATAAAATGCATGATAGAGAGTTTCGAGTTATTTACACAGAGCGTATTAGTATCTGCAACAGTGATAAATAGAGAATCGTGCTTAAAGCCAAATAATTCAATATTAAATCGGTATGAGCTACGAATATGACTTTGAACACCCAGACCTATTGGAATACCCAAGATTGCAGCCTTGTGCTTTGTATAAGATTGAGCTATAATCTCTCAAAGCGCATATTATAAGCTAGCGAGTAATAAGCAGAATAAAATCTGCAGGAATCTAAGAATTTTTATCTCTGCCTATCTGCGGGAGATTCTCAAGAAAGTCAAGGTAAAACCCGGCTTCTGGAGAAGCAGTATAACGATAACAAATAGCTGCCTTCTCTGCGTTTCCCTCTGGGTGCTATGCGGTGAAATAAAAAAGATGCCACCTCCAAACGGAAGTGACATCTAACCACTTAACCCCAACTAATCACTCTTTCTATGCAAGGAAAAGCGAAGCAATCCCTAACACTTGATCTTTGTTAAGCGGTTCATCCCATCCTTCAGCAACTGCCGCCGCATCTATTCCAGTTAGATTTACCACGTTTACACCCCCGTGTGATACGTTATCTTCACCAGCATAAATCGGTTGAGTCGCTGCTGGAAGTGATCCTATAGAGTCATTGGTGATCCATCCTTTCACATCATCCTGACCTTTCTTTGTTCTCAATCTTCTGACCATAGAAGCATGCCTAGCTTCCACTGAGTGTATAGAAAGTGCAGCAGTCAAAACCACATCATTTTCCATAACATTTCCTGCCTGTCCCTTATACGCTCTCACTCCTGTGTCTTCAAAAGCTTGAGAAAGCGCCAAGAATGTAGGGTAATCAGAGAATGGCATAAAGTTGCCTCCAGCCGTAAAATCAAATTCCGGTTCAGCTACTGGTGTTCCCATTAACACGTTAGAAATTACCTCTTGAAGGAAATTCACATGAGCCAATTCATGATCTCTGATTTTGGTGAAAATAGCCATATCAGCCCCATCAATTACGCCTGACTCTATCCCCATCTGATAATATCTATACTCCAAATGCTCCAAGGTTAAGGCGTAATTCAATACACCTATCAAACTTGCAGTATCTGCCTTTGCTACTTTAGGCAAAGCTGACAGAATTCCAAGAGGCACAGCAGCCATAGCTACTTTTTTACTCATGTCTCCAAACTGGCGAAAGGCCTCTCTTCTGGAGAAAAAAACTTCCTTCTCTTCCGGACTATTTGTATCCGGGCACATTTTATCTAGCAATTTTAATAAGTTCATATCTAGTGTAGTTTAAAGTGGTTGATTATGATGTTGGTAGTTGGCTAAAATCTATTGGTGTAGTCACGTACGTACTTGCGGCAGTCAATACCTGGCTGAAAGTCAGCGTACGCTCAAGCCCATTGGCATCGATCAAATCATCACCTGCAAAATCAGCAGAACCTGGATTGATCAAATCTCTGATCGCAGCTGCATGTCTAGCTTCTACCGATACAATTTTCCCCGCTATCAAAAGGTAATCTACGTTCTGAATATACTGACCAGCCCCATTGTATGCAGCTACTCCCAAGTCTTCAAAAGTTTTGGCAGCGCCAAGCACTGATGTTCTGCTGCTGAAATCTATAGAACTAAAATCAACTTCCAGATCCGCAATGGCTGCATCTCCTAATGCTGCTTTGAAAAACTCTCGGTGCGCTCTTTCGTGCTTTTCCAAGTCGCCCATGATCGTTTTTTCTTCCGCACTGGCATTGTTGAAATAGGATCCTTGCAACACTGCAGCATAAAACGCTGCTTCCAATTGCTCGAGTGCATAAGCATAATTTAAAATCCCGATATCTCCTGAGCCTAGCATTACGCCATCTCCTACAGGAGGCATTGGATTCAGATCTTCTACATCTTTACAGCCTACCATGATCAATCCCGCAGCGGCTACTGATAGTGAGCCTGTTTTTAGGAATTGTCGGCGGTTGGCATTTTTGACCAGTCCTTGTGGCTTAATTACTTCATTTTTCATTTTCTGAGTGTTTAGGTTAATAATCCGGTTATGGTTTTCATTTGAAAAGAATCAATCACGCATCAGAATTAGAAGAGGTGATTTGAAAAAGAGTTACGAGCTAGGTTGGTCGATTGGATTTAGGACAAGAGGAATTATTCTAAAAAAAATTGGAAAAAGGACCTAAGTATGAAATGACATAGGTTAAATTGTAGGTTACACCCTATATAATGCCCGCTAAAATCTAAAACATGAAATTATTTTTAGTGCCAAGTTTAATCGCTCTCAATGCTACTGTTCTTTTTGCCCAGCAAAATCCTTCCTCACGAGAGATGGACAGAATCAATTGGATGGAATTTGCAGAGTTTGTTCCCGAGAAAATCCCCACTGTTCTCTTGCCTACAGGCACCCTCGAACCGCATGGCGTGGTCAATAACGGAGCAGATAATACCGCTCCTACAGCTATGGCAAAAGAAATAGCAGAAGATGTGAATGCGCTCATTGCCCCAACCCTAAATTATGGGATCACCGGTAGCATGGCTGCATATCCAGGAGCATTTCAAATCACAGAAGAAGCCTATCGTCATTTTATCAGAGATATCTTAAAAGGTCTTGCCAGAAATGGATTTAAAAATATTATCATTTTAAACGGCCATGGAGGAGGACAAACTAAAGTTCTGCAAGAAGTAACGGCCGAAATTTCAAATGAACTTGGCGTAAGAACCTTGGTAATCAATTGGTGGTCGTTTGCATCCGATGTTACTATGGAGGTTTTCAAAGAAGATGGTGGGCATGCCGGACTGAATGAGACTGCTTACATTCAGGCAATTGACCCTACCCTGGTTCATAAAGAAAGATACAGAGCCGATTTGGCAACTGCCTATCCTGAAGCGGGAACCTGGTCCGCCACTCCATTCCCTTCCTCTATAGCATTATATCAGGAGGGACAGGGATACCCAAATTTTAATCAAGCTCAGGCAGATGAATACTTCCAGAAAGTAAATGCAAAGGTTTCTAAATTTATTAAAGAAATAATTCAAAAATGGGACATGGCTGGACTACACTAAGCATGTAACCGAAGTCTTTGAAGAAAAACCAAAAAGGAATCAATAATCACTACTTGAATTTAAATAGCACCGATTATGAAGCGAAACATTTTTAAACTTGGGTATCAAGGGTTATGCGTCATTATGACTTTATTCCTCTTTACTAATCCAGCTTTTAGCCAAGAACATGAACTGGAATTCAAAAAAACTGTAATTACACGGGATTTTCTCTCTGAAGGAGTGGCAGTGGGCGATATGAATAAAGATGGTCAGCTGGATATAATAGCAGGCTACTATTGGTTTGAAGCGCCGGATTGGACACGTCATGAGATATCTCCTTCTAAAGTTTTTGACCCAAGAAAAGAATACAGCAATTCCTTTTTGAACCTAGGGATGGATGTAAATCTCGATGGCTGGGATGATGTGGTCATTATAGATTATCCGGGTACTCCTGCTTATTGGTTTGAAAACCCAAAAACAGAAAGTAACAACTGGAAAAAGCATATCATCGCAGACTCAGTGGGCATCTCAAATGAGTCTCCTGCATTTGTGGACATTGATGGGGACGGCCGCCTCGACATCTTGTGTGGTGACTATGAAAAAAGACAAATTATCTGGCTCCAAGCTCCAACCACACCTGAAGCAACTGAATGGAAGCGCTTTAATATTTCAGAAGAAAATGTACCTGGAACTGATCGTTTTTCGCATGGCTTAGGCTACGGAGATGTAAACGGTGATAAAATCAAAGACGTAGTGATCTCCGAGGGTTGGTTTGAAGGCAAAGCGGATAAGAATTCCGGAGACTGGATTTTCCATCCAGTGCTCATAAGTGATCCAGCTTCCCACATGCAGGTTCTCGATGTCAACGGAGACATGGATAATGACGTGGTCAGTTCCTCAGCACATTCTATGGGTATATGGTGGCATGAGTACAGGAATGATACAACGTTCAAAACTCACCTCATGAGTAACATAACAGCCCAAACCCATTCCACAATTATGGCTGATCTGAACGGAGATGGAGATATGGAAATGATCACTGGAAAGAGGTACTTGGCACACAATGGAAATGACGCGGGAGACGAAGACACCCCCTACTTGCTATATTTCGAATTCACCCCGATGATAGGCCCGTTTTTCCGCGAGCACATCATTGATAATGACTCGGGAGCCGGTCTAAACATTGCCGTTGAAGACATGAATAAGGATGGAAAACCTGATATCGTTATTGCAAATAAGAACGGGATATTTTTGTTTGAAAATCAACTGAAGTAAAACAGGGAATCAGTTTAACCTTCAATTGGTAACCGTGGTGGAGTCTTTAACTGTGCCCATAAATACACATTTAACCGCTAAGCATCACTTATGCGCCAAAATTCACTGGTACTGAGCTTCTATTGATAATAACTTACCTTTTATCAATGAACCTGATATATTTGAGGGTGCAAATCGCATATTCCGAAATAATAAACCTCTAATATTATTTTTAGCATGTCTAAAATTTCCCTTCCTATAATAGCAATTATAGGCACCTTTCTAGCATTCGGATGCTCAAAACCCGACACCAGAAAAGCTGACTTAGAAGAACTTACCAATTACTATCCACAGTACCCCCTAGACACAGCCAAGCATGGCGCAGACAGTACCGAGCTGATCATGACTAATTTTGCGGGACCGGATATAGTTCCATCACCTGCAGCATTGGCGGTATCTCCCGACGGCAACGTGTTTGTTGGGGTAGATATGATGGGTTCACTTGGTAAAGAGCCTGGAAAAGGAGCAATTGTACGACTCGTGGATAGTAATAATGATGGCGAACTGGATGCCCACACGGAGTTTGTCAAAGTGGATAACCCACGTGGAATAATCGCTGTAAGAGATCAAGTCTTTGTTCTCCACACACAATTTTCCGAAGAAACTGGAAAAGCCGAGGGAATGAACTTGGTAGTTTATGAAGATAAGGATAACGACGGGGTAGCTGATGGCCCATCCAAAATGCTAATTGAGGGAATCTCATCACCTGAATCCATACGTTCCCGTGGTACAGATCACTCTACTAATGGAATCAGAATGGGTATCGATGGCTGGATTTACATCGCAGTTGGAGATTTTGGGTTCCACAATGCCACTGACAGAGATGGAACGCAAATGACTATGCTGGGTGGAGGTATAGTCCGAGTACGGCCAGACGGAACCGAAATGGAAGAATACATCCATGGAACAAGAAATATCTACGATGTCGCGATAGATCCATTTATGAATATTTATACGCGTGGCAATACCAATGATGGAGGTGGCTGGAATATTCGTTTCATTCACTATACCCAATCCGGTGAGTACGGGTACCCTAACTTTTTCAAAAACTTCACGGAAGAAACCATACCAGCACTGGTTGATCTAGGTGGCGGATCAGGTACTGGTAGTTACTTTATGGATGATGATCGCTGGCCAGCAAAATACAATCACGTGCCAATGATGGCGGATTGGGGCCGCAGTCAATTGTACATTCACAGGGTAACTATGGATGGCCCTGGTTTTACTCAGCAGACTGAAGAATTCATCAAACTTCCTCAAATCTCAGATTTAGATGTCGATGCCTCCGGACGCATGTTTCTCGCTGCATGGGATGGGGCTGGCTATTTTGGCAGTGAAGAAAAAGGATATGTAGTAAGAGTAGTACCTAAGGATTGGACTTACGAACCTTTTCCAGACTTGAAAGCCGCAACTCTTGACGAATTAACCGCTTTACTTAAAGCCACTAATTCCGTTGCTCGCTTTCATGCTCAGCGTGAAATGCTAGCTCGTTTCCCTGAGGAAGCTGGTGCAGCAGCACTTTCTGTTGCCACTGATAAAACTTTACCGCTGGAAGCTAGAGTTGCGGGTATCTACACTTATGCGCAGGCTACTTGTGAAAATGGAAATGGGGAATTGGTAAAACTTAGTCAGGAAGAGAAAATCAGAGAATTTGCCTTAAGAGCTCTGGCGGATCGTAAAACCTGCCTTCAGGGAGTTCCACTAGACCCATTCATTGAGGGAGTCACTGATCCTAATGACCGTGTGAAGTCCGCGGCAATTGTTGCTCTGGGAAGAATAGGCAATCCAGAAGCTGCTGAGGAATTGCTAAAAGTGAAAGTTCCAGCTTCATTCAAGCAGCCAGAGAAAGGCACCGAAGGCCCACACGCTACACCTAATTCAGCCATTATTCTTCCACATATTGCAGTAAAATCACTAGTTAAATTGAATGCAGTTGATGCTGCAGTAGATGCTATTGGTACGGAGAATTCAAAAATCGCACTTTGGACTTTGCGCTACATGCATGATCCGAAAGCAGTGGATGGCTTGATCAAAGCCTATGGCGATACTGATGACATGGAGTTGAAAGCTGAGATTTTGGGTACACTTTTCTAGATTGTATAAGAAAGAAGCTCCTTATGACGGTTCATGGTGGTGGGGAACTCGCCCAGACACGCATGGTCCGTATTACAAAGGCATCACTTGGGAGGCTTCAGACAAAATCAAAGACTTCTTGGTAGGTGAACGTAATGCCCAAGAGGACCCAACGAAAAGACAATTCTTCACTGAGCTAAACGAGCGTAATCGAATGGATATAGAAGAGTTTGGTGAAGAGCAATCCAACTTGGTGATTCAGGAAACAGAAGTGGATCTGGAGAAAATCAAAAGCAAAAAAGGACAGGTCGGAGCTTCTTCTATCGAAGATGTGATGATCGCAGTACAAGATCTCAAAGGAGATCCAGTGAAAGGCAAAACCCTCTTCACCAGCCAAGGATGCATAGCATGTCATAGTATCGAGAAAGGTCAGCCGCTGAAAGGTCCATTTATGGGGCAGATAGGTTCTATTATGAACCGTTCTCAGATCACTGAATCTATTCTGAAGCCGAATGCATCTATCTCACAAGGTTTTGCATCAGTTCTGATCGACACAAATGACAACAAATCTTATATGGGGTTTGTCACAGCTGAGACCGCGGACGAAGTTGTAATTCAGGACATTACTGGTACAGCAACTAAACTTGACAAAAGCACTATCAAGACTCGTAAGGTGATGGAAACTTCCATGATGCCTCCAGGGCTTGCTAATTCACTTTCTTATGAAGAGCTAGCTTCGTTAGTGACCTATTTGGAACAGCAGAAATAAAAGACTGCGAGATTTATACCATTTCGAAAACACCTTGGGATTTTAAGATTTCAAGGTGTTTTTTTTTGATTTAACTGCATTACCCTGGAATTGCCCACTAAGTTCGACTCCCCGCCACGGCCAGGCCCTCGGGGTCGTACATTCTTTTTGGTTGTTCGTCAAACCATGGGTTCCACCCATGGCTATTGAAAAGTTAGATCTCCCGAAAAAAATCGGGACAGGCATTTCAGGATCTTTTCATTATCAAATGGTCCTTGATATCGAACACGAAGTGGTAAAACCTTTCAATAACCGCGGGTGCAACCCGTGAATGATCAATTATCAATATTCAAACTCAATGATCAGGGGAGAAAGTTTAAACTCATTCTTGCGCTCTCTGCGAAATCCTCTGTGTCCACCGCGGTTAAAAAATGATTTGTTAGGATTTAACAGCAGAGTGCACGGAGGTTGACGCTGAGGGAACAAGCCAAAGTCGTCCTGCTGCTCCAGAAGCTGCACTGAGCTGAAAATGATCAATTATCAATATTCAAACTCAATGATCAGGGGAGAAAGTTTAAACTCATTCTTGCGCTCTCTGCGAAATCCTCTGTGTCCACCGCGGTTAAAAAATAATTTGTTAGGATTTAACAGCAGAGTGCACGGAGGTTAATACAGAGCTCACAAGCCAAAGTCGTCCTGATGCTCCAGAAGCTGCACTGAGCTGAAAATGATCAATTATCAATATTCAAACTCAATGATCAGGGGAGAAAGTTTAAACTCATTCTTGCGCTCGCTGCGAAACCCTCTGTGTCCACCGCGGTAAAAAAATAATTTGTTAGGATTTAACAGCAGAGTGCACCGAGGTTGACGCAGAGGGAACAAGCCAAAGTCGTCCTGCTGCTCCAGAAGCTGCACTGAGCTGAAAATGATCAATGATCAATATTCAAACTCAATGATCAGGGGAGAAAGTTTAAACTCATTCTTGCGCTCTCTGCGAAATTCTCTACGTCCACCGCGGTTAAAAAATAATTTGTTAGGATTTAACAGCAGAGTGAACGGAGGTTGACGCAGAGGGAACAAGCCAAAGTCGTCCTGCTGCTCCAGATGCTGAACTGAGCTGAAAAATGACCAATGATCAAAGTTTAATCTCAATGAACAAGGACTTGCACTTGGCAAATAGCCATTTCGTACCGTAGAAACGATCCATCTGTAGCCACAGGCAAACATCCTATTTCCTCTAAGTTATCGCAAAGAACCTTTAAAGTGAAGCCTGTTGCGCCTAAGCGACGAGGGTATGAGAAGACGTTTTCAATGAGCAATTTTAAAATTCAAAACGCAAGAAGGAACTCCCTGCAAGGCTGCTTAAAACCCTAGCAAAAAATCATCGATCCATTACCCAACAAATGGAAATTCATTCCAACATAGGGGAAGGTACTCACAGTCCTATCAATGATTATCCGCTTTGGCAGGCCTCAAACCCTACTAGGCTGGGATGGCACAAATCTGGAATAAGTCAGTTAAAATAATCAACTCACTTAACCAACTATCAAGATGAACATTTCAAATAATTTTCAACTTAGTGCATCAGATGCAATATCCCGCAATGTGAAAACCGCAAGAGATGAATCTGTAGGCTCCATCAAGGACATCATTTTCAACACTTCCACCTTTCAAATTGACTATGTGGTATTGAAAGTAGATGATGGATTCCTCAACTTAGGTTCTAAACTCTTGGCTTTGCCGGCAGAATCTTTCAGTTTCCATCCGCATCAAGACGATGTGATCATAGTGAAGGAAACAAAAGAAACCTTGGAAAATGCACCCGGTTTTGACAGCGACGCATGGCCTACTGGTCCGCAGGGTGAATTTCTTCACACGGTTCGTAGCTACTATAGCGCAGAAGATCGTAGTTTGTATGGAAGGTATGATCTGGAAAACAGAGCCTACTATGATGACCAAGATCGCTTCGATATTGGAGCAGAACGTATTCGGGATGAGAGATATGGTGATGGCTTCTTAGAAACGGATCACCGTGGCGATAGACAGTCCGATATAAGAAGAGGTGGAAATCCACTTCTGTAAAAAAAAGATTAAACAAGTCAGACTAAAGGCTAACCCGATATGGGTTAGCCTTTATTAATTTGGGTAAGCTTTCCATGCTTAATGGACGCCATTAAAAAACTCTCATTATGTTTCTGTGAATTCTTACAACTTGGTATCTTCCTATCAAACGATTTTTTACTTTTGAAGAGTTAGTATTTACTAAAACCTTACACCTATGCGTTTCGCACTTTTCACTCTTCTTACTTTTTTGATAGCAAGCTCCGCTTCATTTGCTCAGAAATCATTTCACAAGAATAAAGTAATCGCTCATCGTGGCGCGTGGAAAGCACAAGCACATCCTCAGAACTCTTTGGCTTCTCTCAAAGAAGCTGTGAAGCTAGGCTGTGAAGGTTCTGAGTTTGATGTGTGGATGACCTCCGATGGAGTTTTAGTAGTAAATCATGATGCGGATTTCGAAGGTATGGAAATCGAAACCACTACTTATAAAGACCTTTTAACCATTAAACATGAAAATGGCGAGAAGCTTTCGACCGTAGAAGAATACCTAAAAGCTGGCAAAAAACAGAAAGGCACCAAGTTGATTTTTGAAATCAAGCCATCCAAAATCTCTGTAGAACGAAGCGTTGAAGTGGCAGAAAAGTCCGTTCTAGCGGTGAAAAAAATGAAAGCTCAAAAATGGGTGGATTACATCACATTTAGCTACGAAGGCGGTTTGAAAGCTATTGAAATGGATCCCAATGCAAATGTAGCTTACTTGACAGGAGACAAGACTCCAGCAGAATTGAAAGAGGCTGGATTTTTCGGTTTTGATTACAATATTAATCTGCTAAAAAAGAATCCTCAATGGATCAAAGAAGCGCAGGATCTGGGGCTAACAGTAAATGCTTGGACAGTGAACTCTGCGGAAGATTTGAATTGGTTTCTTGATCAAAACCCGGATTTCATCACCACAGATGAGCCGGAGTTATTATTTAAACTGATCCAAGAAAGGAAGTAATCACGGCGCTTCGACTGCTGACTATTTTCAAATAAACCCTTCGATTTCACAAACCAAAAGCATTGGGTGTCGTTTTTGTTCCTTCTACAGGAATATACCCAATGTTTTATGGACAAGTTTTATCGAAATGTATTTGTACTCCTGAGTGCAGTGAGCAGTTTGTTGTCTTCCTATGCACTTGCCCAATCATCCCAGTACACTTTTCAAATCAACGATCAGCTTGACGAAAGAATCTATGCGATAGACCGCCTTACTTTCTATGAAGACCAGAGCAACGAGCTGGAGCTTAGCGACATACTCTCCAATCCAATTAACGGCAAACTCAAGATCAATCCTGACTTCAACAAAAATAAGTTTTCAACCGAAAGTACCTATTGGGTCAAAGTAGCAATTCAGAAAACACCGCAAAGTAACAAGCAGTGGCTGATGGAATTTTATGATCAGACGATTGATCAAATAACAGCCTACATACCCTCGGAAAGCGGATATAAGGAATTAAAACTCGGTGATAAAGCACCTTTTGGAGACAGAATCTTTGCACATAAAAACTTTCACATCCCTGTAGAAAATGAAACTCCAGGAATAGCCACCTATTATTTCAAAATCAAATCTTCGCAGAAGGCTGACATCCGTATTGCCTTCAGATCCTACAATCGCTTCATCTATTATGCACTAAATGAGTACTTCCTTTATGGCATTTTCTATGGAATGATTCTGATTATTTCACTTTACAATGGATTGATTTATCTGGCTATTAAAGAGGTGAAATACCTGTATTATGTATTCTACTTACTAAGCGTAGGTATTTTTGCAGCTTGTGTAGATGGGATCGCATTCCAGTATTTATGGCCCAATCATCCCGAGTGGAACCAGCCTATATCGGGCCTCTCCAGCTTTTTGATCATCGTATTTGCGCTGCTTTTCTCCACTCACTTCCTCAATTTGAAGAGGAGATTCCCCAGCATGCATCGCTGCTTTCATGTATTGCTCCTAGCTAAAACAATTCTTTTCGCAGCTGGAATTGCTTTTTTTCCAGCGCTGTTAGAAATTCAGATTTACGATATCATTCCCTTCTTTCTCATACTTTTTTCCAGCGTTTATGTCTTGGTAAAAGGCTACAGCGTAGCACGTTTATTTGTAATTGCTTATGCTATTCTTTTTTTGGGAGTAGCACTGAAAGCAATGGTCCACACAGCCATTATTCCACACAGCACAGTAATTTACTACAGTTTGCACATTGCCTTTCTGATGGAGATGTTGCTGCTAACTTTGGCACTTGGTGATCGGGTGAAAATTTCTAAAAGACAATCGTGATCGGGCATTACTTCGCTCTCTTCGTCAAGCAGAGGCAAATGCCCAGCTGAAAGAAAAGGTCAATAGAGAATTGGAGCAAAGAGTCAATGAAAGAACTCAGGAACTGGCTAAAAAAGAACCAACTCCTCCTAGAATACAATCAGCAGATCCTAGAAAAGGATGAAGAAATTAAGCGTATTAACTCCATTTTGGATAAAGACATCTGGAAACTAAAGTCTCAGATCAAGGAGAACCTACAGGCGAGAATCACCAATAAACGGATGAGCTATGAAGATTTCAAAAAGATATTCCCAGATTCTACCGCTTGCCTTCGTTCCCTGGAGCAAGTCAAATGGGACAATGGATTCTCATGCAAAGCTTGCGAGCATACTAAATTCTCGAAGAGCTCAAAGGTTTTTCACCGTCGATGCTCACGTTGCGGTCATATAGAATCAGCTACTGCCGGGACGATTTTCCACGGTATCCGTCTCCCGATTGAAAAAGCATTTTACCTGTCCTACACCGTCATTTCCGAGCATAGCAAACTCACGCTGGAAGAGCTTTCCCAGTTGCTGAATCTCAGAGTAAACGCGATAAGTAGCTTCAGGGTAAAGGTCAAATTGCAACTTGAAATGAAGGGGATTCATCAACCTGAATGGGAGGACATCGTGCTGGAGAGATCGCATGAACTCAACTGATTTCAAGCAATTATCATTGGTAGTCAAATCCTGATAATAAAGCGTGAACGAAATTCTAAAAACGCCCTAAATTAATTAAATAGACGTTTTTTCAATGAAAACAAAGCAGGAATTGACATCCAGAAATCGTTAGTTTCCAAACATTTTTTCAATCGATTTCGAAGTTATTTTTTCTTAAAATCTTCCAGTGGTGGTAGTTTCATTTACCACTGGAGCAAGTATGTGTCTCTAGTTATTAACTAAACCAAACCCAATACGCCAAATGGAAAAATTGCTACCTGAGCGGGGAAATACTTGGCATCTGAACAAGTATTTAATTTTAACCCTTCTCCTATTCTCATTCTTTACTGTCCATGATTCGTTTGGACAAAATGTTCCGGTCAACGGCACTGTTGTCGATGACACTGGATTTCCTCTTCCAGGAGTGAATGTGGTCATCAAAGGAACCACCAACGGAACTGTCACTGACCTTGATGGTAAGTATTCCTTAGAAGTCCCAGAAGCCGCAGTTTTGGTATTCACCTTCGTGGGATTTCAAACGGTAGAGGAGCCAATAAATGGAAGAACTACCATTAACGTGACACTTGGAGAAGATCTATCTGATCTTGATGAGTTTGTAGTCGTCGGATATGGTATTCAGCGTAAAAGCGATTTGACAGGTGCGATCTCCAGTGTCAAATCTGAAGATATCAGTCGACTGCCTGTTTCCGATGTGACCCAATCTCTCCAAGGACGCGTCAGTGGTGTCCAGATTACCCAAAATTCCGGTGCTCCAGGAGCGGGCTCTACAGTTAGGATTCGTGGTGTCGGCACATTGAACAATTCAAATCCTCTGTATGTAGTCGATGGGATGCTGCTTGATGATATCAATTTCCTAAACCCAAATGATGTGGAATCCATGGAGGTATTGAAAGATGCCTCTGCCACGGCTATTTACGGATCGAGGAGAGTGCAAATGGGGTAATCATCGTCACTACCAAACAAGGTTCATTTGACACAGATACGCGAGTAACTGTGGATGCTTACACAGGTGTGCAGCAAGTAGCTAATAAAATCAACCTAGTAAACGCCCGTGAATTTGCGCAACTGGCAAATGAGCTGGAGCAAAATGTAGGGAATCAGCCAATTTATAATGTAAATGATTGCCAGGAAGGAACAGATTGGCAAGAATACATCTTCAGAAATGCTCCAATCAATAACATTAGCATTGGCGCGAATGGAGGTTCAGCGAAAACAAACTTCAACCTAAGTGCGAATTACTTCAATCAACAAGGTGTGGTCAAAGAATCAGAATTCGAACGTTTGACAATCCGATTGAACAACCAGTACAAAATGAGCGAAGCAGTGACTTTTGGTCACAACCTTTCTTTCATCTATTACAATCAGCAAAATGAGCCTGGGGTAATTGGAAATGCATATCGTGCGTATCCGATTTTCGAGCCTACTCAGCCTGATGGAAGCTATACCAACACAGCTCCAGTAGGAAATCCCGCTGCACAGTTTGAGTACAACTCAAATAACCGCACCAACAACTACCGTGGAGTGGGTAACTTCTTCATGGATGTGAAATTCCTTAAGAACTTCACCTTCCGAAGTAATGTAGGTCTGGACCTGGTATTTCAGGACTCTAAGAGCTTTACTCCTGTTTACTTTGTCTCCCCTACCCAGCAGAATCCAGAGAATTCTGTAAATGTTTCCAATATGAGAAATACAAATATTCTCTGGGAGAATACACTGAACTACAGCAAAGAGTGGGAAGACCATCGACTTAACTTGCTGGGCGGTATTACCACCCAAGATTTCTATACAGAATCCCTAGGTGGAGGAAGAAGGAATCTTCCAGGTGAAGACCCTTCGCTATGGTATTTAAATGCCGGTGAACTGACTTCTCAGACCAATTCTAATTCAGGAGAGTCCTGGGCTATGCTTTCCTATCTTTTCAGAGCAAATTATACGTTCAAAAACAAGTTTCTCTTTACAGGTACATTTAGGAGAGATGGATCTAGCCGATTTGGGGAAGAGAGAAGATATGGAAATTTCCCTTCCATTGCACTTGGATATAACATCATCGAAGAAGGATTTCTTCAAAACCAAAATTTCCTTTCCAATCTTAAAATACGCGGTAGCTGGGGAAAAATCGGTAACGACAAGATCTATGTTTATGAAGGCCGTCCTGTAGTAAATGGAAATCAAAACGCCGTATTCGGTGAAAATGAAGAGTTGGTTTACGGTGCGACAATAACCAGGCTTTCTAATCCATTTATTCAATGGGAAGAAACAGTTACCTCAAATATTGGTTTCGAGTTTGGCTTTTTTAATGAGAAATTGACAGGTGAGTTGGACTATTACACTAGAACCACCAACGACATCCTGGTAGCAGTTCCGATTCCATCTTATGTTGGTGCATCCAACAATCCTGTTGTCAATGCAGCAAATGTGAAGAATTCAGGGGTTGACCTTACGTTAAATTGGAGAGATCAAAAAGGTGACTTTTCCTACAATTTTGGAATCGTTGCTTCCACTGTGAATAACGAAGTATTGGATTTGGGAGATGGTAATGAGGCTATCTTCGGAGGAGCTGTAGGAATCTCAGGCTACCTCGGGTCCAGAACGATCGTAGGTGAATCAATCGGACATTACTATGGCTACAAGACAGCAGGTGTGTTCCAAAATGAAGCTGACCTTTCTTCCATTCCAAAGCGAGGACCAGAAGTAGCTGGTGACTTAATCTATGAAGATACCAATGGAGACGGAGTTGTCAACAGCAATGACCGGGTAATTCTTGGAAGCCCAATTCCTGATCTGGTTTACGGTTTCAATTTCGGCTTTGACTACAAAGGCTTTGATCTACGTGCAGATTTCAACGGTACACTCGGAAACGAAATCTACAATGCCAAAAAGCAGACGCGTTTTAATACCTACAATTTTGAAACAACTTACCTAGACAGATGGACTGGTGAAGGAACCAGCAACTCTGAACCTAGAGTAACTAATGGCGGACACAACTACGAAGTCTCAGACAGATTTGTAGAAGACGGTTCTTTCTTGAGATTGAGAAATATCCAAGTTGGCTACAGCTTCTCTGAAGTTGTATTAAGCAAGGTGAAGCTTCAAAACTTCCGAGTTTATCTATCAGGTACGAATGTCTTGACTTGGACAAAATACTCTGGCTACACGCCTGAAATCGGCGGTGGAAATGTACTAGGAACTGGATATGACAGCGGTCTTTACCCAGTAGCAAGAACGTTTAATGTAGGTGTTTCAGCCAGCTTCTAAACCCAAAAACAAATGAAAAATAAGATAAACCATAAAATAGCAGTCCTAGGCCTCGGCATTCTGATGAGTGTTGGGATAGTATCCTGCGAAGATTACTTGGAGAAAGCACCATTAGGTCAACTCACTTCCGAGAATTTCTTCAAAGATGCAACTCAGGCAACTCAAGCGGTTAATGCGATTTACGCGCATCTGAGAAGTTTCAATGTGCATGTATTTTCCTATATAGGTGTAACAGACATCGCTTCAGATGATGCAGACAAAGGTTCTGTGCCCGGCGATGCGGGATTCCTGCAGGACATCAATGACTTCACCTTTGACGCAAATAATTCTGCAGTAAACGGAATATGGTCAGGTTATTTTCAAGGAATATTCCGCGCTAATCAGGTGATCGCAAATGTCCCTGAAATCGATATGGATGAGGAACTAAAAACTCGCCTCGTGGGTGAAGCTAGGTTCCTAAGAGCCTATTTCTACTTCTTTTTAGTGAGAACTTATGGAGACTTGCCTTTGATCGAAACCCCGTTGAACCCTGATGAGTATCAACAAGCGCGGGTATCCAAAGAAACGATTTATGCATTCATAGAGGAAGATTTAGAATTTGCGGCAGCAAATCTGCCAGAGAAGTCTGAATATCCGGCTTCTGAACTAGGTAGAGCTACAGCTGGAGCTGCAAAGTCATTTTTGGCTAAAGTGCACCTTTTTCAAAATGAATTTCAGGAAGCCTATGATATGGCTCAGGAAGTGATCGCCAGTGGTGAATATGAGCTTTATCCCGATTACGAAGGCATTTTCCGTAGAGAAGGTGAGCATTCTTCAGAAAGTATTTTCGAAGTGTCCACCGTTGCGCTCGAAGCTGGTGGTGGCGGATCTCAGTTTAACGAGGTGCAGGGAATCCGTGGCAATCCAAATAACGGCTGGGGCTTCAATGGACCATCGGATGATTTGATGGCTGCTTATGAAGAGAATGATCCAAGACTTGCAGCGACCATAATTAACGAAGGTGATACTTTGCCTTCAGGAGAGATTGTGATGCCAGATCCAAATATGGGTGCTAATGCCCGTTTTAGTAGAAAAGCTTGGTTGCCGGAAAGACCACCGTCTGGCTTTGGTAACAGTGGTGCAAATATCCGCTTATTCAGATATGCTGATTTGCTTTTGATCGCAGCAGAGGCGGCTAACGAAATCGGAAATCCTAGTCAAGCGCTTGAATATATAAATATGGTAAGAGAGCGTGCCCGTCAAGGCAATGCAGATATTTTGCCGGATGTGACTACTACCGATCAGGCAGATCTGAGAATGGCCATCTATCAAGAACGAAGGGTAGAACTTGCCATGGAGCAACACAGATATTTTGATTTGGTGAGACAAGGAAGAGCACAGGAAGTGTTCGCAGCACTAGGAATCACCTGGACTCCTGGCAAGCATGAAGTTTATCCAATACCTCAGTCAGAAATCGACATTAGCGGAGGTTCAATCATCCAGAATCCGGGGTACTAAACCCCTTGACTCCCGCTTACTTGCTGTGGCGGGAGTCTCCTTTTCTTTTATATTTCACCTAATTTTTAAGCTATGAAATCGAACATCAATCAGTCCACAAACCAAAGAATGATCATCCGCGATGTGAGATTCCACGTGACAATTAAAATCAAGTAACACATGAAAAACCCTTTGCCCCTCCCCATTCTCACCTTAGCTGTATTTTCATTTGCTTGCCAACAAGCAGATGAAAATACCAATACCATCAAGGCGACACCATATGATATTCATGTGGAACTCTCTTGGGATAAAGATCCAAAAGCAGACTCCTATGGAGTATGGGTAAGTATGGATGATGATCACTATACCAGACGGGCTGTGCTAGAGGACACGATTTACTTGGATTTCGTGAATGACCTCGGGATGGAACTGGATCTGAACTACGAGGTCAGAGCTTATTCTGGTGAGGATTCTACCATCGTTGGAAGAGCTGCCACCAAAACTCATAAAATGACGGATGAAGAACTTCTGGATATGGTGGAGTTCTATACCTTCCGCTATTTCTGGGATGGAGCTGAACCGAATTCTGGTCTAGCTCCAGAGCGAATTCACATCGATGGAGAATATCCGCAAAACGATGCCCACGTCGTAACAACGGGAGGTTCTGGAATGGGCATCTTCGGTCTGATCGCAGGGATGGAAAGAGGCTGGATCAGTAAAGAACAAGGAGTAGCACGATTTGAGAAAATCGTGGGTTTTCTGGAAAAAGCTGACAAGTTCAAAGGGGTTTGGCCGCACTGGATAAATGGACAAACTGGTAAAGTGCAGCCTTTTGGCCAAAAAGATAATGGAGGCGATTTGGTAGAGTCTGCCTTCCTGATGCAAAGCCTTATCGCCGTTCGGGAATATTTCAAAGATGGAGATGAAAGACAAAAAGCGGTTGCAGACCGAATAGATCAACTCTGGAAAGAAATGGACTGGACATGGTACACTCGAGACGGGCAGGATGTGTTGTATTGGCACTGGTCTCCGGAGTATGCTTGGGACATGAACTTCCCTCTGGAAGGATACAACGAATGCCTCATCACCTATGTACTCGCAGCTTCCTCTCCTACTCACACGATTGATCCAGCAGCTTACCACAAGGGATGGGCAAGAAGCGGAGGAATCAAATCCGATAAGGAAGCTTTTGGCTATGAATTGATCTTAAAGCATAATGGAGCCGAAGAAAAAGGCGGACCACTTTTCTGGGCACATTATTCTTACTTGGGACTGAATCCTATGGGACTGAAGGATCAATACGCAGACTATCAAAAGCTAAATACTAACCATACGCTTATCAACCGAGCACACGTAGTTGAAAATCCAAATGGATTTGCCGGCTACGGAGAAGATCTCTGGGGACTGACTGCTTCCTACTCTATCAACGGCTATAATGCGCATTTTCCTAGAAATGATACAGGAGTAATTTCGCCAACTGCTGCGATTTCATCTATTCCTTACACTCCGGAAGAGTCCATGAAAGTGATCAAAAACCTCTATTACAATTATGGTAAAAAGGTGCTTGGAAGATATGGTTTCTATGATGCTATGAGTCCTGAGCATGATTATTATCCTGAGCGATACCTTGCGATCGATCAGGGCCCGATGGTCGCTATGATAGAAAACTATAGAACTGGACTAGGCTGGAAATTATTTATGGGAGCACCTGAAGTTCAGGAAGGATTGAAAAAGCTGGGCTTTGAAGGTCCAAACATTGCTAAATAGAAAAGTAGATATACTTTTACGATCAGTTAATCCCCCTATCCATAGTTGGCTAGGGGGATTACTTTTTACAGGCTCAATTCACTTTGATCGAAGATCACAATCCTGTAATTTCCGATCAAAATCCCCTATCATGACATCCTCCAATCTTCTGAAAGTAGCGCTAGCTCAAATTTCACCCGTTTGGCTAGACAAATTTGCCACACTTGAGAAAGTAAAAACTTCTATCAAAGAAGCTGCGGCTCAAGGTTGTGAGTTAGTTGTATTTGGAGAGGGGCTGGTACCTGGTTATCCTTTTTGGATGTCAATTACCAATGGATCCGCTTGGGATGATAAAGTGCAAAAGGAAATTCACGCACATTATTTAAGAAATTCGGTTCAGATTGAAAAAGGAGGTTTGCTGGAGATTCAAGAGCTAGCTAAAAGTTTGAAAATTGCTATTTATTTAGGAATCATCGAAAGACCCATAGATAGAGGTGGCCACAGTATCTATTGCTCGCTGGTGTATGTTAACACTGATGGTGAAATTAAATCCGTTCATCGCAAACTTCAACCTACCTACGAAGAACGGCTCACTTGGGCTCCTGGGGATGGAAATGGGCTACAAGTTCATACGTTAAAGAAATTTACTGTCGGAGGGCTCAATTGCTGGGAAAACTGGATGCCTTTGGCAAGAACGGCCTTGTATGGTTTGGGAGAAAATCTCCATATCGCAGTTTGGCCAGGAGCTGTCAGAAACACAGAAAATATTACCCAGTTGATTGCTCAGGAAAGTAGATCCTTCGTTATTTCTGTTTCCAGTTTGATGAGTAAAACTGACTTTCCAGCTGACACACCTCACCTAGATTTGATTCTTGAAAACGCTCCCGAAATTTTAGCGGATGGCGGTTCCTGCATTGCAGGTCCAGATGGCAAGTGGATATTGGAACCTGTAGCAAACAAAGAAGGCCTTTTGATTGAGACCTTGGATTTCAATCGAGTATTGGAAGAGCGCCAGAACTTTGATCCCGTTGGACATTACTCTAGACCTGATGTGCTTCAGTTGAGTGTGAATAGAGAGAGGCAGGCGAGTGTGAAGTTTGTATAACCGCGAAGGACGCAGAGTTTTCCGCAGAGGACGCAATTTCAGGTAAATTATCAATTGAAATTGTTTGAATATTCAACCGAACCCCGCCCAACCCAAAGACCGGCCTCTTGGGGCTAATACAGGCCTTGCCTTTGGGGGATTTTCCAAAAACAATTATTTTTAAATGCATTCATTTCAGTTCAAACAAATGCCAAAGGCATTTATAGTAATAGCCCAGAATGAAATTCTGGGTTTAGAATAAGATTATATCAATAGAGTGCCAAAGGCACGATCAGTTACCTAATTTTCAAAGTTGCCCCATCGGGGCTAACTATGGGTAGAAAGAGAAAAATCCGGTAGGTTGCTGTGCCTTTAGGTACAGCGCTATATTAATAGCTTATTCACAGAGCCGTACCTAAAGGCACGGCCGATGTAAATTTCATCAATCCCCTACCTATAGTTCGGCTCTAACGGGATTGGAAAAATCAAATCTCAAACTACTTGAATCGTAAATCCTAAAACAAGATTTCACTTATAGCTAGGTTATTACGAATCGTGCCTTTGGCACTCTAAATCACTTCCCGTCACCAAATACCCCGAATTTCGCTACGCTGTATTCGGGGCTGATACTAGTTTTGCCTTTGGCAAAATATTCGCATTCCAAGTTGAAAACTCACTTTTACAATTAGGAAAACTGAAATGCCAAAGGCATTTATAGTAAAAGCCCAGAATGAAATTCTGGGTTTAGAATAAGATTACATCAATAGAGTGCCAAAGGCACAGTCGGATCTCCAATTATTAATGATCAATCAAAACTAACTGCTAAATACCAGCGCCCTCTGTGGTGCCTTAGTGTCCTCCGCGGTTAAAAAACCTTTTAATTTCCACATACCGAGACATTTCCCTAGATGTGACGGGAATTGAATCTATTTTTGACGTATGAAATCGAGTATGACTAAAAAAGTCACACACTGGCAAGATCTAACCATGCGAGATTCCATCTGACCATAAAAAAGTAATTATTAACAGATGAATACCATGACTGTAGAAAGAACCATATCCATCCGGGGACTTTTTCGGATCAGCAGACCGATTAATCTGTTGATGGTGGGATTCGCACAGTTCATGACCGCTTATTTTTTGTTAGGCACTACCAATGCCGGCTTGCCTGTTCTTCAGGATTACAAACTGTACTTGATCATTTTCTCCACCTTATTGATCACTGCTGCTGGCTACATGATCAATGACTATTACGATGTCAAAATCGACTATGTCAATAGACCAAATGAGGTTGTAGTGGGGAAAGGAATCAAAAGAAGAGTCATCATTCTGCTTCACTCATTTTTAAATTTCACTGCGATTGGGCTGGGTTATCTCGTCAGTCCAAAAATTGCTTTCATCAATTTTGTAGCGGCATTTTTACTTTGGATTTACAGCAATCAGCTTAAAAGAGAACCTTTTATTGGTAATGTGACCGTTGCATTTCTTACTGGACTTTCTATTTATATCATTGCTATTCATTACCAGAAAGCTGAGTTACTGGTTCTGACCTATGCCATATTCGCTTTCTTCCTTAATCTCATTCGTGAGATAATTAAAGACATAGAAGATAGACAGGGAGATAGAAAACACGGATGCAGAACATTGCCAATAGTACTTGGCTTTCGCAAAACAAAAGCAGTTATTTTCCTAATTGCGGCAGTATTTATCTGTGCAATTTTGATTGTAATGTTCAAACTTGACCGACCCATTATTTTTGCCTATTTCGGTGGTCTGGGCATCTTTTTTATGTATTTCATGTACCGAATCTATGTGGCCGACCGAAAGGACCATTTTACTCAATTAAGTACTATTGCTAAGGTTTTGATGTTGGTTGGGACGCTGAGTATGAGCTTTTTGTAAATATGCTTAACCAAGCTAGTAAGTCATATTAAATTTCAGTAGCCATACAATCTATCTGATTATTTACGACTTACGAATTACGATTTACGACCTCAATAAAACCTCAAGCCCAAACCCCAGGAATTCACCTTCAATTCTGGAAGAAAGCCCCTAAATCTTAAATCCGAAATCATAAGTCACAAATCTTCCCTATTTTCAGGCAAATTTTTCAATCATGCTAGACAGCAAATTACTTGTAATCAAGATCGGGTCGAATGTACTGACTCAGGAAAATGGACTTCCTGATTTAGATCGCATGGAAAAGCTTGTGGCCCAAATCCAAGCGCTAACCTCTCTCGGGAAGAAAGTCGTCTTGGTAAGTTCGGGCGCAGTAGCTTTTGGGAGACAAGCAATTCCTCTTCCCGAGAAACTCAACCCAGTTTTCAAAAAACAAATCTGGGCTTCCACCGGTCAAATCCGACTCATCAATCAATACCAGAATTTCTTCGAAAAACATAAGCAGCCCGTTGCGCAGATCTTGGTGACCAAGGAGGATTTTCGGGATAGAAAGCATTTCTTGAACATGAAAAACTGTGTGCAAGCCTTGCTTTCACAGGGCATCTTGCCTATTATCAATGAAAATGACACGGTTACCATTACCGAGCTGATGTTCACCGATAACGATGAACTGGCTAGTCTCACCGCTGCGATGATCAATGCAGACACCATGATGCTGCTTACGAATGTGGATGGGATTTTCACTGGAAACCCTTCAGATCCCGATTCTCAACTCATAGAAAAAGTAGCTTCTAAAATGCCTGAAGTTTCTAACTATATCTCAGCGTCCAAGTCATCTTTTGGCCGGGGTGGAATGCTTACCAAGTATGCCATGGCCAAGAAATCTGCCGATCTGGGCATTCAGGTTATAATCGCTAATGGCAAGCGGGAGAATGTATTGGGAGAATTTGCTGACAAAAGCTTGCGATGTACTTGGTTTGAACCTCAAAAAGCAAAACATGGTGCAAAGAAATGGCTGGCCCATGGAGAGCATTACTACGTAGGAGAGATCACAATCAATGAAGGAGCGAAAAGCTCCCTCACGGCAGAGGTAATCCGCAGTCTCTTGCCAATTGGAATTATTAAACTTGAAGGAGAGTTTTCCAAAGGAGATATACTTCTGATCAGAGACGAAACAGGTCATAAAATCGGCCTGGGGAGAGCAGAGTATTCCTCCAAAGTAGCCAATGAACGCATTGGCCAAAAGAACCAAAAAGCATTAATACACTACGATTACCTCTATATTTTCGATCATGACTGAGTACCAAGATATTTTTGAAGGAGTAAAAAAAGGAGCTAGAAAACTGACTGGACTCAGTAATGAGAAGGTAAATCAGGTCCTACATAATCTGGCTATTTTGGCGGTGGAGAACACCTACTTTCTCCTCGAAGAAAACCAGAAAGATCTGGATCTCATGGAGCCAGACAATCCCATGTATGATAGGCTTTTGCTGACAGAAGAACGAATTCAAACTATCGCTGGAGAAATCATTCAGGTGAGTGCATTACCAAGTCCGCTTCATCATGTCTTGGAAAGTAAAACCCTTGAAAATGGACTGTCGCTTGAGAAAACTACCGTGCCGCTTGGTGTAATCGGCATCATTTACGAGGCTAGACCCAATGTAACTTTTGATGTATTTACACTGGCTCTCAAATCAGGAAATGGATTGGTACTGAAAGGTGGTTCGGATGCTGATCATTCCAATCGTGCGATTATGAGTTTGATCCATCAAGTGTTAGAAATCAATGAGCTGCCAACGGAAGCATTCCAGCTTTTGCCTGCGGAAAGAACAGCCACGAAAGCACTCTTGGAAGCAGTTGGTTTTGTCGATGTTATTATTCCACGAGGGTCTCAGGGCTTAATCAATTTTGTCAGGGAAAATGCAAAAGTGCCAGTGATCGAAACTGGAGCCGGTATCGTGCATACTTACGTCGATGAATCCGCGGATTTGGAAAAAGCGAAAGAGATTGCCTATAATTCCAAAACCCGTAGACCCAGTGTATGTAATTCTCTGGATTGTCTAATAATTCATGAAGCACACTTGTCCGTTTTAAATGATTTGATTCAGCCGATGTTGGAAAGCAAGGTTCAGGTTTTTGCAGATGAGGAAGCTTTTGCAGCTCTGGATTCTCACGAATTGATTTCAAAAGCTAATGAGTCTCACTTTGGAACAGAATTCTTAGGGCTGAAATTAGCCATCAAAACTGTGGCAAATCTGGATGAAGCCTTAGATCATATTGCTATCTATTCTTCAAAGCATTCTGAAGCTATAGTTGCTGAAAACCAGGAGACTCTTGATCGCTTTTTACTGGAAGTGGATGCAGCGGCAGTTTATGCAAATGCCTCCACAGCTTTCACTGATGGAGCTCAATTTGGTTTGGGTGCAGAAATCGGCATAAGTACCCAAAAGCTCCACGCTCGTGGACCTATGGCGCTGAAAGAGCTTTGTAGCTATAAGTGGATCGTGAGAGGAAATGGACAGGTCAGAAAGTAGTTCGCAGTTTTCAGTGGTCAGTTTTGAGTTTATAGCCCTTCCCTTTTCTTTATGGAAAGATTGAAAAATTGGCCGGAAATGACCTTTGAGGTGTAATCCCAAACGCCAGAGGGTTTGGGATCTCCTCGAAGGTCTTCTACTCGAAACCTTCGAGGTTAGAAAAAAACCTCAATGGTTACCCTGCGCTACAGTAGATTTCCCTTAATTTCGCACCAACCCATCAAAATCAAATATTCCCTTGAAACGTCTCGCAATCTTAGCTTCAGGATCTGGTAGTAATGCTGAAAAAATCATGGAGAATTTCCAGAATTCAAAAATTGCAGAAATAGCACTGGTTGCTTCAAATAAATCAGATGCTTTTGTGTTGGAGCGTGCAAAGAAATTCGATGTTCCTACTTTTACTTTTTCCAGAAAAGACATGGATGCTGGTGTTTTGCTTGAGAAATTACAGGAAGAAAATATTGATTGGGTGATTCTGGCAGGCTTTTTACTGAAAATCCCGGTTGAGTTAACCAGAGCTTTCCCTGATCGAATGGTGAACATTCATCCAGCTCTTTTACCCAAATACGGAGGAAAAGGAATGTACGGAAGCTTTGTGCATGAGGCCGTAAAAGCAGCTGGAGATACAGAAACAGGCATCACCATTCATCTTGTCAATGAAAACTACGACGAGGGAAGAATCGTGTTTCAGGCTTCTACCCCACTCACTTCAGAGGACACACCAGATTCCATCGCCGAAAAAGTGCATGCATTGGAGCATAAGCACTTCCCTGAGGTGATTGAAGGGTTATTGTGACATATAACAACTTATAAACACATCAAAATCATTAACAAGTGAAGTGAGGTATTAAAGCGAAAATCAAATTTATATTCTCACCTATCACCTTACCTGCATCCACTTTTTACTCTCCCGATCCACAAAGGTGATCGGCACAAACTTATCCGTAGGAGCTCCGATAAAATAAACGGTCCAGTTTGGATCATGTTTGGTGAGCATTTCGGAGATACAATCTGCTCTGTGAGCAGTAGGATTCAGACAATCATCCCAATAAAATAATTCTACTTTGTAATGAAGTGACTTCACTTCATTATTGATGATCACCTGGATGTCTATATTTTGTTTGCCAGTGTAGATTCGGGATAGGAATGGCGATGTGACTCATGTGTTTGTGTGTTTTGGGTAAGGATTAATTCATGAATTGGAGATAAAGTGGTAGAAAGTTGGAATGTTGAAAGGTTGAAAATCTCCTGTGGGCATCTTGACTCTTGGTTCTAGATTTTTCAAACTTCCAACCTTAATAGACAAATCCCTTCCACTTCCATGCCATCTAGAAAGCATTAAAATGGCTCTATTTGGCATTAAGCCACTATTTTTAACCGTAAACACCGAACAATTTTGTCCGCATTTGGGAAAAGTATTTTAAGCACTAGTATATTGTTATTTCATGATCAACTCTAAACAATTATGAGCAGCACCAGTCACCACGATGAGAAAATTGCGAAAATGACTTTCTCTTCGGTCTATCCACATTATGTCACCAAAGTGGAGCGAAAAGGAAGGACCAAAGCCGAATTGCATGAGGTCATTACTTGGCTAACTGGTTTTGATGAACAAGGCATTCAAAACCAAATCGAAGTAAAGTCAACTTTTGAGCAATTCTTTGCGGAAGCAAAACTCAACCCTAATGCCAGCCTAATCACTGGCTCCATCTGTGGCTATAAAGTTCAGGAAATCGAAAATACGCTTACTCAGAAAGTACGCTACCTTGACAAGATCGTAGATGAATTGGCGAAGGGGAGAAAAATGGAAAAGATACTGAGGAAAGCTTAAAATGAAATCTTCACCTTGGTTTGTATCTTCACAAACCGAAGTAATCCTAGGAAAGTTTGCCTTTCGTGATGACACGAACGGCGGCAATTGAGCGTGACTCGAACTACATCTTAGGAGTATAAAATGGTAAAGTTTAAGGGTTGCAAAGTCTTGATACTTATGCCCAGATACTTGATAAACCAAACTCACTCACTTTTCAAACTATCCACCGGATTCCTAATCGCTGCTTTAAATGCCTGGGAACTCACAGTTGCTAAGGCTATTAGTATGGCTACCAAACCTGAAACTGCAAATACCCACCACTCAATATCGATTCTATAGGCAAAATCCTGAATCCACTGATTCACCACATACCAGGAAACCGGAACGGCAAGGACGATAGCAACCAATACCAGTTTGATAAAGTCCTTGGAAAGTATAGCGACCACCGTAGTCACCGAAGCCCCCAGCACTTTTCTGATTCCTATTTCCTTAACGCGCTGCTCCAAAGTGAATGAGACTAGTCCAAAAAGCCCCAAACAGGAAATCAGAATGGAAAGCCCCGTCAGCATTCCTACGATGGTATTTACTGTTTGGTCAGCTCTATACAATTCTGTAAAGTGATCGTCGAGAAACTGATACTCAAATTCCCGCTCAGGGATTTGGGTATTCCAGATGGATTCGATCTGGGCAAGCGCTTCAGGGACATTATCTCCACTTATTTTTACAGATAATTCCTCAAAACCCCAATTGCGCTGATTAAAAATGGTCAAGGTTTCGATTTTATGATGGAGAGAATTAAAGTTGAAATCCTTTACCACTCCCACTATCCTACCTGCCGAGTCCATTCCGCTGAATCCAAATTGCGAACCTATCAATGACTCGATATCCCTACCCTCTCCATCTTTCAAAATAAGCTCTTTGGCGAGGGACTCATTGATCAGATAGGTATTTCCATTGTCTGCCTCAGTGTCGTTAAAATTTCTCCCCGCTATCAATTCAATTTCATACACATCCAAAAAATTAGGATCTACTACAACCTGCGACGTAGCCAGATTTACCGCTGGGCCTGTTCCGTGAAATGTAATTCCTGTCTGGTGAAGATTATTGCCAAGTCTCTGGCCGGAAGCCGTCACTTCTTCCACTTGCGAACTCCCCAAAAGAGTCTGTTTGAGCGCTTCATACCTATCCGTAAAACGCTGGCCAAATGGGATAGTGATTATTTGCTCATGGGTAAATCCAAGGTCCTTTTCCTGCATGAACCTTACCTGCCGAGAGGCAAACAAAGTAGAAATAATCAGGAAAATAGCACAGCTAAACTGTACGACTACCAAAACATTTCTGAAATCAGCCTTCCTTTTTCCAGTAACTGGAGAGCCCTTCAATACTTTCACTGGATTAAAATTCGAAAGGTAAAGTGCAGGGTACAAACCGGAAAGAATTCCTACCATAACAGCCCCCAGCAGCATAAATCCAAAGAATAAAGGATTAGTAAATAAAGGAAATTCAAGTTGGCGCTGACTGAATTGGTTTAAAAAGGGTAATGCCAGAAATACGAAAACCGCCGCCAGCACCATCGCCATCAAACTTATCATAATTGATTCTCCAATAAACTGTAAGTACAATTGGGACTTCGATGCGCCTGAAGCTTTCCTCACACCGATCTCCATGGCACGGCTTATTGATTTGGCTGAGGATAAATTGACAAAATTGATCCCCGCAATAAAAAGAACAATCAATGCGATGTAGAAAAATATACGGGTATAGGCTCCGTCAAATTTTTGGTAATTGATATAATCATGGGTAATGTCTGTAGATCCAGCATGGACTTCACTTAGAGGCTGAAGGAAAAGTTCGTACCCTCCTGCTCTTTCTTCTCCCCATATGGGAAACCAAAAAAGCAGGGAATTTCGATTCCATTCCTTCAATATCCGCTCCTTCACTCAATTCCAAGTAAGTAGTCAACCAATTCCCCCCCCAATTTTCCATGGCCTGAGGACCTACATAACTACTGAAAGAAGTCAACCCTTCAAATTTGAGATGGGAGTTTTCAGGAATATTTTCCAATACAGCCGTCACAGTATATGAGATTGTATCTTGTTCTGATAGTGTGAGGGTTTTACCTACAGGGGACTCTTCGCCAAAAATCTTGCACTTTTCTCCGTCAGCACTAAGCTATGAGGCTCGGACAATGCAGTAGCTGGATTTCCTTCTTTCAGTTTAAAATCGAAAATCTGAAAGAAGGAAGAATCAGCCCAAAAGGTATCTGAGAGCATTGATTCCTTACCTTGGTCCTTAAACCTGAGCTCACCACCCCGTCTGATTCTTGTGAAATTCGTGATTTCTGGAAATTCCTCCAGCAAAGTCGGACCCATGGGATACATGGACAAGGCTACTTTCTGTGGTGCCACCATACCTTCCCATTTCTGCACCTCGTCTAAACGATAGATATTCTTGGTGTGAATGCTATCAAAATTCCGTTCATAATTCACAAAAAGCATGATGAGAATACAAACCGCCATTCCTATGGACAGTCCGGCAATATTCAGAAAAGAAAAAAGCTTGTTCTTCCTGATATTTCTGAAGGCGATTTTAAGGTAGTTTTTCCACATTTTTTTTTGAGATTGAAAGATTGGAAAATTGAAATAACTTGTCCGCTGTGGCGGATTGGAAAATTTTCGACTTGGAAAGTTGTAGGGTTATAATGTTGTAAAGTTTTAAGGTTGTAAAGTGGCAAAGTTTGAAGGTGTTACCCTGAGCGAAGTCGAAGGGTTGCAAAGTCATAGCTGCCTCATCTTGGCTCTTGACTCTTGATTCTAACATCTTGATACTTATGTCTTACTACTAGCTACTCTATTCACTCTTCAAGCTCTTCACAGGATTCAGCATAGCAGCTTTTACAGCTTGGAAACTTATTGTCACCAAAGCCACAATTACAGCCAGAACTCCTGAGATCAAGAATACCCACCAATGAACTGGCACCTGGTAAGCGAAGCCTTCCAACCACTTGTTCATTGAAAACCAAGCCACTGGAGTAGCGACTACTATCGCGATCAAAACCAGTTTGATAAAGTCTTTGGATAGTAATCCTACTATACTTCCGATGTTTGCACCTAATACCTTTCTGATTCCGATTTCTTTGGTTCTCTGCTCTGCGGTGTAAGTTGCCAAGCCTAACAAGCCCAAACAGGCAATCAGTATCGCCAAAACAGAAAACGTAGTGAAGATCTGTCTGAACCTGAAGTCAGATTCGTATTGTTTATTAAAATCCTCATCGAGAAAGCTGTAAATGAATGGTCTGTGTGGAGCCAATTCTTTCCAAACTCCCTCAATCTGAGTAAGAGTTGCAGGTAGGTTTTCACCTTTCACTTTGAGGCTCATATAACGGCTGGCGTAGGCTTCAAAAGGCAAAGTCAAGGGTTCCACAGTATTGTGTAGACTGACGTAATTGAAGTCTTTCACTACGCCAATCACATTTCCTGCTCTGCCCCACTGGTCAAACTTTTTCCCAACTATATCAGCAGGATTTGCATAGCCATATTGCCTGGCTGCAGCCTCGTTGATCACCAATGCCAGAGTCGAATCCGAAGGAAAATCTCTGGAATAGGATCTCCCTGCTATCAGTTCCAATCCGTAATGATCTATAAAATCCAAACCTACTTGAAAGATGGGCTGTGCCTGCCCTACCATTTCACCGTCGGAAGTCTCCAGTGTGGTGTAAGCATTTGGAAAGTGACTTCCCGGGACGCTTCTCGAAAAAGCAACTGATAGAATATTGGGGTTTTTCTCCAGCTCACTTTCCAAAGATGAGGAGACGAAGTTCACCTGTTCATCATAGTTGTAATCCACCACGACCATCTGCTCCTTATCAAAGCCCATGTCCTTATCCAGCAAATGACTCATCTGTGAATACACGATAATCGTCCCTGCGATTAGTGCAATGGAAAGGCTGAATTGGAACACAACCAACCCTTTTCTAAGATTGACCCCTCTAGCATCAGATTTATTGATTCCTTTCAGGATCATCACGGGGCGGAAACTTGACAAAACCAACGCTGGATAAGAACCAGCTAAAAGTCCAATTAATAAGATAATTCCCAAAAGGAATGGAATAGTCTGCCAGTTCAGAATTTGGCTGACTTCCAACACTTTTCCTGTTAGGTCATTCATCATTGGCAAAGCCAAGGTGATAAAAATGATAGCGACAATAGCAGCAAGAAGTACAATGATCAGCGATTCTCCTAAAAACTGAAAAACCAAGCTATTCCTATCAGCTCCAATAGATTTTCTAATTCCCACTTCCTTGGCTCGTTCCATAGATCTAGCCGTAGATAGGTTCATAAAGTTGATCATTGCAATAGCCAAGATAAACAGGCCTATGACGGAAAATACGTAGATATTTGAAAGCGACCCCGTATCTCCCGGCTGACGCTGCGCTTCCGTTCTCAGATACACATCCTTCAGCGGTTCTATTGCAATGGTGTAATTTGGACCGTTATTCTCTCCTGCCCTCTCTTTGATAAAATCAGGTATTTTGGCTTCAAAATTTGCCTTATCAAATTCCTCTTTTGCCAGGAAATAGGTATAAGTATCCACATATCCCCAGGCATTGAACACTTCGGGTCTGGATTGCTTAAAAGTGCTAAGCGATAAAAGCGTGTTGAATTTGAAATGAGAATTTGAGGGTAAATCGTGCATGACACCCGTGACGGTATAATCTCCAGGATTGGATCTTCCTGCAGCCTCACTGCCTTTCATGGTTTTTCCTAGTGCACTTTCACCCCCAAAGTATTTCCTGGCTGTTGACTCGGTAAGAACCACACTGTAGGGAGCGACTAAAGCAGTCTTAGGATTCCCTTCCAGCAATTCCCAACTGAACACATCAAACACAGTAGAGTCCATGAAAAAAACACCATCTTCCTGCTGGGTCTCATCTCCTACTGTAAAAAGTATATCTGCCCTTCCAGAAAACTGAACAACTTTTTCTATCTCAGGAAAATCAAGTTGCAATGCTGGCCCCACAGGTGCATTTCCCCAAACCCAATAATCCTCCGTAGAATTTCCATCCTCCACCCCTTCCGTTGAAGTCTCACCATGAAGTACACGGTAGATATGATCTCCCTTCTCATGGTAATTATCATAAGAAAGCTCATCCTGAACAAACATGAAAATGAGCACACAGCAGGCCATGCCAATCCCCAAACCAACAATATTGATAAAGGAATAAACTTTCTTTTTGAGAAGATTCCTGTAGGCGATTTTAAAGTAGCTTTTCAGCATGGTTTCCGATTTTTTTGATTGGAAGATTGAAATAACTTGTCCGCCTTGGCGGATTTGAAAATTAGGAGTTCAGGTGTGGAAAGTGATAAAGTTGTGATAGGTGTCAGACTGAGCAGCTTGCATCGCCGTGGCGTGAAATCGAATTCTTGGCTCTAGCCTCTTGATTCTAAAATCCTATGTCTTGTTACTTAATACTTGTCTCTAACATTTTGAATCTTATGTCTTACTACTTGAGATTCCCCATTACTCGCTCTTCAGCGTCCTTGCCGGATTCGTCAGTGCTGCTTTGATAGACTGAAAACCTACGGTGAGCAATGCGATAAGCATCGTGACCATACCAGTGGCGACAAAAACCCACCATTCTACTCCCACGCTGTATTGATAATCCTGAAGCCATTGATCCATGATATCCCAGGCGAATAGGAACTGAAAGCAGAAAGGCGATCCCAACTAGCTTTAGGAAGTCCTTAGAAAGCAATAGTGATATACTACCTACACTTGCTCCAAGCACTTTTCTCACTCCTATTTCCTTCAGACGATTGGCAGCCATGTACGTGGAAAGTCCAAATAACCCCAAACATGAAATCACAATAGTCAGAATAGTAAAGACTATGGAAAGCTTTGCCGTTCGAGCTGTATCATCAAATTTCCTGGCATATTGCTCATCGGCAAATTGGTATTCAAAAGGGAAATTTGGGTTAAACTCTTCAAAAACGCTCTGAATTTTAGCGAGATTATCTGCTACAGGTTGATCGGGATTGAGACGGATATGTAGGTAACTGAACCAGGAAGATGGTCCAAATACCATTAAGGGGTTAACTGGATCATAAGGGGATTCGAAAATAAAATCCTCAATGATGCCAACTACCGTATAGTTATCTTCTCCATCAGAAACTATCTGCCCCAAAGGATTTTCCAATCCCATTTTTCTTATCGCTGTTTCATTCAATAAAATCGCTGTAGAATCACTAGCAAATTCATAGATATCTATGTCTCTACCTTCTACCAACTTGGTCCCCATTACTTTCATGAAATCGGCATCTGCACTGAACCGAATGAAATCAAGTTTTTCATCCTCTGGCGTACTACCTTCCCAAGAATACCCCCAGCCATCACTGTAGCGCTGGGTAATCGGACTCATTGATTTTGTGATCGCTAGGCTTGATCCGCTGCTTAGAAGCGCTTGTTTGATCGCACTATAGTGCTTCTCTATATCACCCTGCATGTTGATAAAAATCAGGTTATCCTGATTATAACCCAGCTCACGGTTTTGAGCGTGACTTATTTGACGCTGAATAATGATCGTAGAGACGATTAGAATTATAGCAAAGCTAAACTGTATCACAACCAGTATTTTTCGGGGATTAACCGCCGAAGCAGCTGAACGGAAAGTTCCTTTAAGCACATTCACTGGACTAAACGAGGAGAGGAAAAATGCAGGATAACTTCCTGCTAAAAGGCCAGTAAGCAATATAAAGCTGATCAACTGAAGCCAGAAAATCACTTCCGTGTATGGAAGAAATAGCTGCTTACCAATCAGTGTATTAAAGGAAGGAAGCGCCAGCTCCACCAGAAGGATTGCCAAAACCCCAGCGATCAACGCGATCAGCGTGCTTTCTCCAATAAACTGTGCGATAAGAGAAGTTTTTCTAGCTCCTACTACTTTTCTCAAACCTACTTCCTTGGCTCTCTTTTCACTTCGAGCAGTGCTCAGATTCATAAAGTTGATACAGGCAATGACCAGAATAAACAATGCGATAAATCCAAACATTCGGACAGTCACAATCCTTCCTCCTACGAGCTGCCCGTTCTCGCTTTTTCCATAGAGGTGTATCTGTGAAAGCGGATAGCTAAATACATCTGCTGTATTCTCCCCGTTGGTATGTTCCTTGGTTATGTTTATTACTTTCTCGTTGAATGCCTCATGGGAAGCATTTTCTGAGAGCAGTACATAGTTCTCGACGGAGTTATTCCCCCACCATTCGTCATCCCAACCCAGTTTTTTCATGTAAGCCCACGATAGAAAGTAATCCGACTGGAAACGCGTATTATTTGGCAAATTCTCCAGAACTCCCGTCACAGTAAAAATATCTGTACTATCGATCTTGACTGTTTGCCCCACAGCCATCTCAGTACCAAACAATTTTTTGGCAAAATCTTCAGTGACCACCATGTTATACGGATCTTCCAAAGCAGTAGAACTATTGCCTTGCAGCATAGGAAAATCAAACACATCCAAAAAATCTGGATCGATGAAAGAACCTGATTCGTTCATTTTCTTATCTCCAACTGTGAAAAGGAAATTAGCATGATTGATCCGAACCGCTTGCTCTACTTCTGGATAGTCCTTTTCTAGTGTAGGCCCCATTATTTTGGGAGTAGTACCCCATGCCCATAGTTCGCCGCTAAACGTATCTCTGTTATACATTCGATAGATTCGGTCCGACTTGGGATGCTCCCGATCCATACTCACCTCATTCTGTATCCACAGCAAAATCAGAATAGCTGACGCCATCCCAACACCCAATCCTCCGATATTGATAAAAGCGTAACCTTTACTTCTAACTATATTTCTCCAGGCGATTTTAAAGTAATTTTTGAGCATTTTTCAGGATTGAAAGATTGGAATATTTTAAAATTGGAAGATTTCGGGTTCAGAAAGTTGGAAAGTGGTAAGGTGTTAAAGTTGCAAGGTGGTAAGGTTTCATGGTTGTAAGGTTTTCAGTGTTGCCCCTATTCTAATGTCCAAAGTCTTACATCCCACTTCCTTTCTTAGCTCTTGGTTCTAGACTCTTGATACTTATGTCTCTCAATCTCAATTAAACTCCAGATTGATACTTCCGCCTGAGCTCTGCATAGTCACAGGAACTCCTCCCCCATTTATTTTTCCTAGAATCCTGTCCTTTTTAACCTCTCCACTGAAATTGGAAAGCTTTGAATTGACTCTTCCTCCACTGAGATCAAGGTTTAAACCCAAGCCATCAGGAACTATTGCCGTAATACTCCCACCGCTAGATTTCATGGTAAGTTCTTTCTCAATATTTGTAAGCTGCGCTTTGATAGAGCCACCACTTGAGCTAGCTTCTATACTCCCACTAATAGCTTCCAGATTTATACTGCCACCAGAAGTATTTGCGTTCAAGTCCCCAATCAGCTGCTTTACTTTTACGGATCCTCCGGAGCTCTGAACATCCACATTTCCTTCAAAATTTTCCACTCTGAGTGAGCCTCCTGAACTACGAGTATTTATATAACCAGTGCTATTTACTACTTGGATACTTCCTCCACTTGTAGCTATTTCCTGCTGTCCGCTCAAGCCATCTACAGCAATTGATCCACCGCTGGACAGGAATTTAGAAGATATTTCTGTAGGCACCTGGACTTTAAAAGAGATATTCAATTTGCTTCTACCGCTGTTGTTTCGCTTTTTGAGGATCACGGAAATAGTATTTCCACTTTGGCTGATATCCAGAATATAGTTGTCTAGTTCATTCTCTACCTCAGCATCTTCCATTTCGACTTCTTTCCCATTCAACTTCACATACATATCCACGATTACCTTATTTCCACTTGCGCCAGTGACTGCCACCGAAGCCCCGGAAGTTTCTACTTTGAGATTTCCAGAACCATTCAAAGTGAATTGTTTGGTGAGATAGGGATCTGCTTTGAAGTCAGATGCAAATGTTGAGAATTGCAAAGTCACTAGGACTAAAAACAAGAATGCCGGGAAGAATTTTAAGAGTTTCATGGATAAGGTAATAAAATTCAGAGTTGATTGCAGGCCTCATATTCCCATTTGTATGCCATGAAAAAAACTGCGAATCCCCGCTTAAAATGGCATTTTTAGATTTAAAGCATATACTTCTCGGACAGTATTGTCCGCTAGTGGGCAAAGTCCAGTATAGTTTAAAAGTGGAAAGGATGTATAGCGGAGAGAGAATAAAGTTGATTCGTGGTGAAGTCTCTTTAGCCTAAAGGCTTATATCTTTTGCCTTTACTTCTAATTCTAGCTCCTTGACTTTTGGTTCCAGACTCTTCCTTCTTATGTCTTGATACTTACTGCTTACGATTCAAAAGTCTCTTCCCCCTCCTTACTTCCCTGAAAGCTATACAATAGGTAAAAAAGGGAAGGCAGTATAAAAACACTTCCAATCATCAGCGCCCAAGCCAAGGTGTCTATAGGTTTGCCAATAGCAGCGGAATTAAAGACAGAAAGGTTCTCTCCTGATTTGGTGATAATGATATCAGGAAAATAGTGATAACCAAAAGCCAAAAGGATAGCACTAACAATAAAACCACTTAAAAATCGAATTAAGGCCTTACTCCCTCATCCAACTTTAACCAAAAGAACTACAATAGCCAAAGTAGCCAACAGCAAAACAGCAATTGTAATCCACTCCTTCAATAGCAACCCTACAAGAGGAACTGCATCCACAATGGAGGCAGCAAAAACAAGACCGCCTGCCAGCACGGTGAATACTATAAATAACTTAGCTTTTTTTACCACCACCAGTCTAACCTCAGCACTTTTAGCCTCGCCTACTAAAAAAAGCGAAGCCAAAAACCCGCAAATAGCAACGGTGAAAATCCCCACTGAAATACTAAAAAAGTTAAACCAAGGATGAATATAGGCTTCATAAAACCCACTGGCTTCCGTATCTATCTCCCCTCCTATCGCCGCTCCGAAAATAAGCCCTAGAAAAAGAGGCGTGATAAAACTAGAATAGGTGAAAATGAGATTATAAACTTTCTGCATATCGTCCTGATACGCGTCATAATGCCTGAAAACAAATGCTGTCCCCCTTCCTATAATCCCAATAAGCATAAGTGCCAAAGGAATATGGAGATGAACAGAAAGAACGGTGTAAATCGGAGGAAATCCCACAAATAAAATCACGATGGCTATAATCAGCCACATGTGATTTGCCTCCCATATTGGACCAATAGTCTTGTATGTCGTGTTTCGAAGCTGTTCACGCATGGAGGAAGGAGTAACTAATTCCACAATACCAGCTCCAAAATCAGCACCTCCAAGCAACACGTACATCAATAGCGAAAGGCAAAGAAAAATAATAACTACGTAGAGCATAAGAGTAGATTTAAGAGTTGCCTGAGGTTTGAGCGTCTTTAGTCAAGTTTTCATCTAAAGCCTTAATCTGTCTATACAGCAAAAAAGAAACGATTGCAGCAAGTGATACATAAATGGCTGTAAATATGAAAAATGAATACTTAATACCAGGAATTGGCGTCACAGCATCTTTTGTCAGCATAATCTCATAGATAATCCAAGGTTGACGTCCCACTTCGGTAACTGTCCAGCCAGCTTCCAACGCGATAAATCCAAGTGGCGTAGCCAATACAAAAAGCCATAAAAACCACCGTTGAATTTGCCAGTTTTTCTTTTTCCAAAGGGAAATAAAATACAGCAAACTCAGGCCGACCAAAACCATCCCCAGCCCAACCATGATTTGGAAAGCATAATGAACCACAGCAACTGGCGGATGATGCTCCTCCGGGAACTGATCCAAACCTATCACCTCAGCATCAAAATCCCCATGAGCTAGGAAACTCAAAGCTCCCGGAATTTTGATCGCATAGTTTACCTCCTTCGCTTCTTCATCGGGAATTCCCCCAATGATCAGAGGGGCAGCTTTGCTAGTTTCAAAGTGCGCTTCCATTGCAGCCAATTTTGCAGGTTGACGCACTGCAATATCTTTTGCAGAAATATCACCTGAAATAGGCTGAAGTAATGCTGCCACTGCCCCAAATACAATGGCAATGGTGAATGCTTTGCTATGAAATTGGATGTTTTTCCCCCTCAACATCATAAAGGCATGGATTCCTGCAACCGCAAAACCAGTAGCCGTAAATGCCGCTAAAGTCATGTGTAATGCTTGTGTAAACCAGGCATCATTGAACATAGCAGCGATAGGATCTATATTGAGAAATTTACCGTCTACGTAGTCAAAACCACTTGGGCTATTCATCCAGCCATTGGCTGCTACAACTAAGATCCCAGATGCTAAGCCACTGATTCCCACCACTACGCCAGTAAACCAGTGAAACCAAGGTTTGAATTTACCCCAACCGTAAAGAAAGAATCCTAATGCAATTGCCTCTATAAAGAAAGCCGTTCCTTCCAACGAAAATGGCATCCCAAAAATTGGTCCGGCATGTAGCATAAACTCTGGCCAAAGCAATCCTAACTCAAAGGAAAGCATGGTACCCGAAACAGCCCCGGTTACAAAGAATATGGCGACACCTTTACTCCAGGCTTTAGTCAGGTCTTTGTAAAGTGGATTATTGGTTTTCAAATACTTGTAATGGGACGTCGCCATAAAAAAAGGCATCACCATACCAATACAGGCGAAAATAATATGGAATCCCAGAGAAAGAGCCATCTGGGAGCGGGCAGCAAAAAGATCTTCCATGCACACTAGTTGGTTAAATTCAGTCTAGGTAAATAGCCTGAATGTATAAAACTCGTTATAGGATTGACGCTGAAATAAGAGGATTAGTTCATGTTTGATAAACTTAATTTCATACCAACACCAACGCCTATTTACCTTTTCCAAAGTTCAATTCTCAGGAAGTAAAATTATAAGTATTCCTTTCACCCTTTTGTAATTTTTGGCACAGTAATACGCTTATTACTAATGGATTTTTGACATTTTTATGTAGTTTAATTGCAAAAAAATATTTTTATGTACGTAAAACGGTATTACAGTTTTTGGATGACCATTCGCTGGTCCAAACTTTCCCTAATTTATGGTCTGCTCTACTCGACTGTCATCATCGTCCTGTATGAAATCACCAACATCCCTTTTTTCACTTCCTTGGCAACCTATCTCTGTAATAGGTATTGCTGTTGCCTTTTTCTTAGGTTTTAAAAACAACAGTTCCTACGACCGAACGTGGGAAGCAAGAAAAATCTGGGGAGCCATTGTAAATGAAAGTAGAACTTTTGCCACGGCTATTCTCAGTCTGCCAAGTCCTGATTTGCCCAAGGAGGAAAAAAAGAAAATTATATACAGACACCTAGCTTGGCTTCTTGCCCTGAAGCATGTGATGCGAAAGGAAAAAACTTGGGAGCATAATTTACCAGTAGAAAAACTGGTTTTCATCCCTGGATTTATTAAAGAATACTACGACGGAATTTTTGTGGAAATCGAAAAATACGTCTGTGAAGAAGAGCTACAAACCGTCAGGGACAAGTCAAACATCCCCTCTCAGTTACTGAAAATCCAAAGCAAGGAAATCGCCAAGTTAAAAGAAGGAGGATTTATCTCTGATTATAAACAAGTTTGGATCCATCAGATACTAGCAAATTTCTACACCCATCAGGGCATGTCGGAGCGGATTAAGAACTTTCCTTTCCCCCGACAATATGCTTCCACTGGTCTATGGATCACCTATATTTTTTGCGCATTGATTCCCTTTGGTTTACTGGATATTTTTGCTCAAAGCACTGCGTTACATTATTGGCTGACCATCCCTTTTTCCGCAATTATTATTTGGACATTCTTCGTGGTGGATAGAATTGGAGATTACTCTGAGAATCCATTCGAAGGAGGGTACAACGATGTGCCTATTTCATCCATTTGCCGAGCTATAGAAATAGATTTGCTCGAGATGCTGGAAGAGGAAAATATCCCAGCTCCATATCAAACAGAAAATGGGTTTTTGATGTAATAAAGTTGGAAAAGATAGAGTACTCTGCGAAAAACTCTGCGTACCCCTGCAGTAAAATCTACAGCAAAATAAATCCCTCAAACTTTCGTCTGAGGGATTGAAATAAGAGCAAGGCCTTATTATCTTTTTGTTATACTACTTGACCCTGAAGTTCTAATGTTGCCCAACTGTGGGGAACCTGTATAAGTCACATCTCCTGAACCTGAAGAGCTCACTGATAATTTACCCAAGTCCCCTACATTGGTGTCTCCTGAGCCAGACTTGCCAACTACTAATTCACCAATGGCAAACTTCTCTGCATCAAAATCTCCCGAACCAGATTGCTTAATTTCAGCTTGATCTGCAGAGCCATTTGTGATTTGAAGATCAGCAGAACCAGAAATGCCAACTGACAATTTCTTGGCTTCCAGACTTTTCATTGTAATATCTCCTGAACCTGAAAGTGCTGCGTAAAATGAATCCGTCATCACAGGCGAATTCACTTCTATATTTCCTGAACCAGAGCATTTAATTCCCTCAAGTTCTTTATAGGTAATGAAGAACTTCAATTTGACGTTGTTATAACTTCCTTTCACCAAGCCTACGCTGAGCACATCCCCGTCTATCTCAGTTTTCACCTTGCTTAGGTCAACACCTTTCGCTTCGATTCTTACTTCTTCAGTATCCCCTTCAGTTAGGATTACCTCCCAGCTACCGCCAGAATGTACTTTAGTAAAATGTCCGGGAGTTCTAGTTTCTGTAGATTGTGCCTGTACGCAGGACACCATCACCAAAGCGGTCAAAGCAAATGCGAAGATTTTTGTGTAAAGTTTCATGATAAATGTATTGTAAGATTGGAAAATTGAAACATTGGAAAATTTTGTAGTTGAAAAGTGATAAGTGGTGAAGTTTTAAATTCCTTTTCACATCTATAAGATGCTCTAGCTTCAGAAAAGGTTGCATGGGCAGATCTTATTCATTTCTCTTAATCATAAAATCTTGAATCTTAATTCTTGGCTCTTGACTCTAAATACTTGATACTTTGTACTTGATACTTTGTACTTGATACTTTGTACTTAGTACTAAGTACTCATCACTCACTTTTTATACTTTTCACCGGATCCGCCCAAGCAGCTTTTAATGATTGCGACAATACAGTGATGGCAGCTATCGCTCCAGCAATCAACCCCGCCCAGAAAAACACCGTCCAGCTGATTCCTATTGCGTAAGCAAATTCTTCAAGCCAACTGGACATTCTGAACCAGGAAATGGGAATAGCAATAAGAAAACCTATCATTACAAGTTTTAGGAAGTCTTTGCCAAGTGAAACCAGAATATTCCCGGTCTCAGCTCCCATTACTTTCCTTATACCTATCTCCCGTGTTCTTTGCTGTGTAGCAAAAGTTGTAAGTCCTAACAAACCTAAAATTGAGATTATAACCGCTAAGCCTGAGAAAAAGGTAAAAATGGTTTTCACCCGCTCTTCAGCTTCATATTGCCGATTGAATCCCTCGTCTACATAAAGTGGCTCGAAAGGGAAGTCAGGTCTCAAGGCAGCCCATTCTTCCTTGATGTAAGCCATAGTTTGCTCCTGATTCTCAGCAGCTATTTTCAAGCTTACCTGATTATTTCTATCCTGGGAAATCATAAATACTATAGGTACAATCGGCTGATGTAAAGATTCGAAATGAAAATTTTTCATAACGCCAGTCACAAATCCACGTCTGTCACCATACAAGAATTTCTTGCCTATGGCTTCTTCTGGACTTGACCACCCAATTTCTCTAATTGCAGCCTCATTGAGTACAAAAGCTTCCGTGGAATCACTCGCCAGATTGAAATTAAAGTCCCGCCCAGCTACTATTGGAATACCATAGGTATCCAAGAAATTATGTGCTACATGTATATCTGCTATCCGGACATTGAGCTGAGTCATTTCTCCATTTATCTCCGCAGTGCTGCCTTGGTTATCCAAAAGCCTTCCAGAAGGGACTCTACTGGATATACTCACCGATTTTATCCCCTCATGACGCTCTAGTCTATCTTTCAAAATAAGATAATTCTGCTGAATTGCAGGACTTGAAGGAAGTACCACTATATCCTCTTTTTCAAAACCCAGATCCTTGCTTTGCATGAAATCCAGCTGGCGCACAACTACCAGTACTGCTACGATAAGCACTACGGAAATAGCAAATTGCCCAACCACCAACACTGAGCGGAATTGCTCATGACCTTTTCCAGCTTTGAAAGCTCCCTTAAGCACTTTGGCAGGGGAAAAACCTGAAAGAAACAAGGCTGGATAGCTTCCGGAAATCACTCCTACCAAAATAACCAAACCGACTATTCCCAAAATATACTCCGGGTTTTGTAAGAAGTTTAAATTGAGGTCTTTATCTGTAAAATTGGAAAAGGTAGGTAAAAACAAGTACACCAAAATCAAGGCAAAAACCATTGAAATGATGGTAAGCATAAAGGACTCACCCATGAATTGTCTGATCAAACGGCTCTTATCTGCCCCCATTACTTTACGCAACCCCACTTCCATGGATCTCATAGAAGATCGGGCTGTGGACAGATTCATAAAATTAATACAAGCAATAAGGAGTATAAAAAGTGCAACTGCTAGATAAATATAGACATAATCAATGTTGCCATTTGGCTCCATCTCCGAGTCGAGATTAGAATACAGGTGAACGTCTGTCAGAGGCCACAGGAATAGCTTTGTTCCTTTGGACATCGGCACTCCAGATTGGGACTCCCCCATGTATTTATCTACCAAGTTTGGGAGTTTAGCTTCTAATGATTTGTGATTGACACCTTCATTTAAAAGTAAATAAGTAGAGAAATTATTACTGCCGAAGTTACTCATGAAAGCATCCTGACCTCCATAGAAAGCCTCCACGGGAGCCATAGATGCTATGAAATCAGTATGGAAGTGTGAGTTATCGGGCATGTCCTGCATCAAGGCTCTTATTTGAAAAACAGCTTCCTGCCCTTCCAAATTTAGTATCAGATTTTTACCAATAGGATTTTCTTCTCCAAAGTACTTTTTGGACATAGACTCCGTGATCACTAGGCCATCTGAATTGGTAAGCGCCTCCTTAGCGTCTCCTTCTAGGATGTTAAAAGAAAAAACATCAAACACTTCAGGATCTGCGAAAAAGAAATTATCCTCTTCGAAGGCCTTGTCTTCATATTTTACCAGAGGATCATAGTGAAAAAATCTACCCACTGCCGCTACTTCATCACCATAGTCAGCTTGGATCAAAGGACCAAATGGCGGAGCTGCATGTCCAAGATGCAAACTAAATTCTCCATCTGGATTGAACCAAGCTCTCGAAACTCTAAAGATCCGATCAGCATTTGCATGGTATCTATCATAACTCAATTCATGCTGAACAAACAAAAAAATCAAAATACTCACAGCCATTCCTACAGCCAAACCGAACACATTGATAAACATGTAAAGTGGGTTTTTTCGAGTGTTTCTGAGGAGTATTTTAAAGTAGTTTTTTAGCATGATTGTACGTGATTGGAAAATTGTAAGATCCGTATCAGGACCAGTAGTTAATTTGAAAAGTCTTCCGTATCTACTCTTGATTCTTGGCTCTAGACTCTTATTTCTAGATACTTGATCCTCTTTACTTGCGACTTTTTTCTGCTTACTTCTTAATCACCTTTGTAGAGCCTAAGTTACCCTTGCTAATATCCGTGGGATTTCCGCGGTAATACACATTTCCTGAACCGATAGAACCTACAGTAAGATCTCCATCTACACCTATATGTACATCTCCAGAACCTGTTTTGCCTATTTTCACATCACCGGCCATCAGGTCAATACCTTTGAAATCCCCAGAACCTACCTGGCCTATATTGACATCACCGGCTTTTCCACTTGCAATGGAAACAGTACCTGACCCACTCATACCTATATTTAAATCGTCAGTTTCAAGAAATTCCAATGATATCGTTCCAGAACCTGCTTGGCCTATTCCGAATTCTTTAGAATACACATCAGATCGAACCATGATATTTCCTGAGCCAGCCAATCCCAAACTTTCTAGTTTCTTGATGGTAACATAAACTGTAAAGTCTCTATTGTCATCATCATCGTCTTTGAGCTCAATCTCAAGTTTCCCGTCTTCCACTTCAGTAATTACCTCGCTCAAATCAAACCCTTTTGAAACTAGCTTGACTTGATCTATATCACCAATCGTTATGATTACATCCCATGAACCTTCGGAACTTACACCCGTAAATTTCCCTGGAGTTCGAATTTCAGTCTGTGCCTGAGCAGTGGTGCCCATTAAAAATAACAAAAGAACAAGTGCGGAAATTTTAGAGAAAGTCATAGCGATATATTTTAATTCGTGTGTGACTTCTACTTTTCAGAGATTGTGCCAATGAGAAAACCTACCTCATATGCCAATCAACAATGTTTCTGCACAATCTTCTGTCCGAAGCAATACCATTTTGTTCGGAAGCGAACGATAAATGCAAATAAAAAAGAATAACTGCTGTAGCAATCTTAGTAACAACGTAGTAAAAGGAATTCCCATTGACAAGTAAAAATTAATAGCTCTGGGTAGGAAAATTTTGCAATAGTTAAAATCACCAGTTTGATTTTCAGGCATTCAGATGCATCTTTACCTAATACTCCTTTTTATCACCTAAGGATAAAAGCCCACGTCAATCGCCTATATGCTTACTCACTTACTGGTTTGGATGGTTCTATTGATCCCATCTATGCAACAATCACAGACCGATAGTCTTAAGTCGGTTGTAAAGCAGACAGACAATGATTCCATCAAAGCGTCCGGATTTTACAATCTGAGTAGAATCTATTATCCCTACGACCAAGATTCAGCTATTCTATTTGCTACCTCCGCCAAGGAGATTTCAAATGCTAAGAATTTCAAAAAGTTGGAGGCAAATGCCCTCAATATTATTGGGGTTTCCTTTCTGATCAAAGCTGAATATGAAAAAGCACTAAGTACACATTTTGAAGCTTTAGGGATCCGCGAAACTCTGCAGGATACGGTCGGAATGATAGAATCAACGATGAATCTAGGCAATATCTATTACAGACTCGGCGAACCGGAAAAAGCAGTAGCTCAATACCATGAAGCACTGGCGCTGGCACAGCAAATCAACCATGAACGAGCTATGAGTTTGCTCTATAACAATCTGGGAAGTTTTTATAGAGATCGCTGGTTGGCTTTTAAGGATGAGAATGACTTTAATCAGGCCAAAGATTTTTTACAAAAGTCCCTGGACATAAAAGAAAAACTTCAGGACAATCGAGGTATCATCAATACGCTCGGCCAGCTTGGTGAGCTATATTACGAATCAGGTGAAAAGATCAAAGGCATAGAAATGGTGGAAAAATCCTTGGAATATTCTGAGGAACTGAACGACACCGAAGGTAGGCTTTCATCACTGGGGACGCTTTCCGATTACTATCGGGATGAACAGGACATCAGCAAATCTCTACCTTATGCAAAGGAGGCTTACGAACTGGCAGAAAGCACTGATTCCTACTATCATATCGCCATCGCAGCGAGTAGAATGGCTAATTTGTCCGCTTTAAATAAAGATTTTGAAAATGCTTACCAATACCTACTCGTTCATAGAGCCAGTAACGACTCAGTATTCAACGCATCAAGACAAAAAATTCGCGACGAATTGGAAATCCAATATGAGAGTGAAAAGAAGGAGTTGGAAAACCAGAAGTTGACTCAGGATCAAGCACTCGCAGAACTCTCCCTCACTCGTAAAAATGAACTGCTTTGGATTTTCATTTCAGTTGGACTGCTATTGCTCGCTCTCGCGTGGCATCAACGCAAAATCAACCAAAAACTACGGATAGCGCATCGTAAGTTGGAAGAAACCAACCAAAAAGTACAGAACCAAAACAAAAAAATTCAGGAACAGGCAGCGGAACTCAAGAACTCCAACCGAGAGCTCAAAAAAGCAAACAAATTTCGCGAAAAGCTTTTTTCTATCATTTCCCATGACCTGCGTACCCCCTTTGCCTCGCTTAATAATTCGCTGGATCTCTGGCAAGAGGGCGAGCTCAGTATGAATGAGATGAATTACATCCTTTCCAATATCGCCTCTAATACGCGATCAGCCTCTATCCTACTTTCGAACTTACTTACCTGGGCCAGAACTCAGATGAGCTCCGAGCAGGTAGAAAAAACCGAAGTTTCTCCCGCAGAGCTCATTTCCGAAAACCAACAGCTATTCGCCAAGCAATTAGATCAAAAAGAACTCACCCTCCATAATAATATCCCTTCAGGAGTATCCCTGCATACAGATCGGGATAGGTTACGATTTATCCTTCGAAACATTATTTCTAATGCTCTCAAATTCACACCTGCTGGTGGAGAAATCACTGCATCGCTTGATCCAGATTGCCCTTCAGCTATCCTAATCAAAGATAGTGGCATAGGAATGAGCCAAGCCCAGATCGACACCTTGTTTAACAAGAAACAGTACTCTTCTACGGGAACCAACGGGGAACAGGGTACTGGAATTGGATTGATGCTGTGCAAAGATTTTGCTGACAGTATTGGCGCAAAAATTACCGTCAGTAGTCAAGCGGGACGTAGCACAACTTTTAGAGTCGAGATTTGAAGGCATCTTACCTAATCTAATTCAAACTTGGGATAAAAGCCTAATACCAAGATTTACACTCCGAAGTTACTATCCGAAATCAGGATACTAACTAAGTCCGGCATCGGAAATACACCTAAGGCAATTCTTTTCCGTAGAATTGTTGAAAAATATTTTTATTTAAGTAATTTCAACTTAATGTAAATTATTTAATAAGTACACTAAATCACCTTTCCTTGAAAACTGCTGTATTTCCCATTTTCCTTATTTTGACAGGCATCCTAGGTTGCTCTACTCCAACTGACAACCCTTCCGGGGAGCCAAAAGAATCTCAGTTACTCACCCCAGAACCAGTAATCATGGCCTATTATGTGGCAGAGCGAGATTACCAGCCAGAGAAAATTCCAGTAGAAAAACTCACCCATATCATATACTCCTTTACAAATGTTATTGACGGTGAAATGAAATTCCGAAATGAAGAAGTAGCAGGTCCAAAGATTGAAGCCTTGGTGAAGCAAAAAGAGCGTAATCCTGATTTGAAGGTAATGATTGCCTGTGGGGGCTGGGGAGCAGATGGTTTTTCGGATATGGCATTGACAGAAGAAAGCAGAGCAAAATTCATCAAAAGTGCTTCTGAATTCATTACCAAATACAAGCTTGATGGCATGGACATGGATTGGGAATATCCAGGGATTTCCGGAGCTGGTACCATGGCTCGTCCGGAAGACACGGAAAATTTCACAGCTCTGATGAAGGGCCTAAGAGAAATGCTGGATGAATTTGACTCTCCAAAAGTCCTGACCTTTGCCTCAGCAGGCTGGAAACGGTACTACGATTATGTTGATATGGACGAGGTGATGAAGTATGCCGACTATACCAATGTGATGACATATGATCAAGTTTCAGGGGTCTCCATTTACACAGGTCATCATACCCCACTTGGCGATGTGAAGAATGCTGATATAGAAGGCACCCCCTTCCAAGCCCATTTAGATAGCCTTTATGCGAATGGTGAAAATCTTGATTCAGATCCACGTTCCTCTGAAAAAATTGTAGACTTCCTTATAAAAGAAGGTGTAGATCCAAAACAGATCGTCATAGGAGGCGCCTTTTACGGGAGAGTTTGGAAGGGAGTTCCACCTGTAAACAATGGCCTATACCAGTTGAGCAGTGGCTTGCATATTGGCTGGATGGCGTATCATCAGATTCGTAGCCAAATACGAACAGGACAGCAGTTTCACAAGATATTGGGATGAAAAAGCTGAAGCACCTTATATGTATAATGCTTCCGACAGCCTGTTTGTATCCTATGACGACACCGTTTCTGTGGCACTAAAAACAAGGTACACCATGGAGAAAGGTTTGGGAGGCATCATGTTCTGGGAATTGGGAAATGACACCAAAGAAGAAGGAAGTTTGCTAGATGCTATTTATAAGGCAGCAAAGGAATAAGTTTTTAAATCTTCTTGGTTCGTCTTACTACGTTCATGATTCAATATTAGAATTGATTAACACGGCCGTATAAGTATTATGGGTTTTGAAAGATCTCGTAATTCGTACTTCTTAAATCAAATTTCTTTCATCTCGCTTCCAAGCAAATTTCTTACCTTTGCACCTTGCTAAGTTTTCAAATCAACCCATTTCCAAATGGCTACAAAAAAAATAAAATCTGCCCTTATTTCTGTCTTCTATAAAGACAACCTCGAACCTATCATCGCCCTATTGAAAAAACATGATGTCACCATTTATTCAACCGGTGGCACTCAGAAGTTTATCGAGGATCAAGGTGCGGAAGTTATACCAGTAGAAGAGTTGACTAGCTATCCTTCCATTTTCGGTGGAAGAGTAAAAACCCTACATCCAAAGATTTTTGGAGGTATTCTTTACAGAAGAGATAATGAAGGAGATCTTTCCCAAGCTTCAGAATATGAGATCCCTGCTATTGATTTAGTCATTGTGGATTTATACCCTTTTGAGGAAACTGTAGCTTCCGGAGCTTCTGAAGCAGATATTATTGAGAAAATAGACATAGGAGGAATTTCCTTGATCCGTGCTGCTGCCAAAAATTTCAAGGACGTAACAATCATTGCTTCTAAAGATCAATATACAGAACTGGAAGGAAGATTAACGGAACAAGATGGAGCTACTACTCTAGCTGACCGTCGTTATTTCGCAGCTCAGGCATTCCATGTTTTCCAACTACGACACCCATATTTTCAATTACTTCAACCAAGCTGAAAACATTCCAGCACTGAAAGTATCTGAAACTAAAGCAAAAGTGCTTCGCTACGGAGAAAACCCACATCAGAATGCCCATTTCTATGGAGATATGGAAGCACTTTTCGATCAGTTGAACGGAAAAGAACTTTCTTACAACAACTTAGTAGATGTGGATGCAGCAGTTAATTTGATAGCAGAATTCAAAGGGGAAACAGCTTTTGCAATCTTGAAGCATACCAATGCCTGCGGAGTTGCCTTAGCTACTACTGTAAAAGAAGCATATCAGAAAGCTTTTGCGGCTGACACTACTTCTGCTTTCGGCGGTGTTTTGATTACAAATCAAACAGTAGATAAGGATGCAGCAGAAGAAATGCATTCCTTATTCTTCGAAGTCTTGATTGCTCCAGATTTCACAGATGAAGCGCTGGAAGTATTGACCGGCAAGAAAAATAGAATTTTGCTTAAGCAGAAAATGGATCTTCCTGGGACTAAAATGATCAAAACGCTTCTTAACGGCGTGATCGAGCAGGATAAAGATTTGGCAACTGAAACAAAAGCTGATTTCACGGTGGCTACCAAAAAAGCTCCAACAGAAGCTGAGCAAAACGCCTTAGTATTCGCAGCAAAAATCTGTAAGCATACCAAATCAAATACGATTATCCTTTCTAACAGTGATCAATTGTTCTCAAGCGGTGTGGGTCAAACTTCCAGAGTTGATGCCTTACTTCAGGCAATTGACAAGGCAAAAGCATTTGGCTTTGACCTGAATGGTGCAGTGATGGCATCTGATGCCTTCTTCCCATTCCCAGACTGTGTGGAGATCGCTGGCAAAGCTGGAATCACAGCGGTAGTTCAACCAGGCGGATCTATCAAAGATCAGTTGAGCATCGATTATTGTGACGAAAATGGCATCGCAATGGTGATGACAGGAGTAAGACACTTTAAACATTAAAAAAGTAGCAAGTAGCTAGACATAAGTATCAAGACCTTCTGAGATTAAGTCATCAGAAGGTCTTTTTGTATTGCTTAAGCCTTAAAATCAAAAACTTAGTGAGTCTTGGTTTTTGTGAGAATTAATAAAACCTCTATGTTTTGATTTAAGTTTGATATGTAATTTGTACTATCTAATCGAACTACTATGGATGTATCCGAACGAATTAAGAAAAATCTGATTTCCAGAATTAAAGAAACTCAGGACATCGATCTCTTAAAAGACATTGAATCTATTTTTGATTCTAAAAGTGATGAGGTGGTAGACTTAACTGAAGATCAATTGAGAGCTATTGAAACCGGACGTAATCAAATTAAAAATGGTCAATTCAAAGCTCATCAAAAGGTAATATCTGAAATGAAAAAACGGCTAGAAAGCAAATAGTTTGGTCTGACTTAGCTTCAACTGAACTAGCAAGCATTTTAGATTTTTATACTGTTCGTAATGGTAGCAATAGATATAGTTTAAAACTTTTAGATGAGATTGAAAAAGTAGTAAGTGCTTTGATCGATAATGAGCATCCGGGTAGATTAGCTACAAATAAGTTAACTAGGATTTTACCTTTCAAATATTACTTGATTTTTTACGAAGTAAATCACCATCAAATAGAAATCGTTTCGATTTGGGATAATCGTCAAAACCCTGAGAGAAAAAAAGTTTACTGATTTTCTGTACTTAATTTTACAATTCAAGTAAAAAGGTTAAAAACCAATAAAATAAACTGAGATTATTTATACATATCCCATTTTTTCACAAACTTTCATTTCCCCATTTGAAACTGCTATTTTGCAGCCTGAATCAATTTCGGACTTTTTCCGTTCTTGCTTCTTGATACTTGAATCCTGATTCTATAAATGAAATCGCATAATTTAAAGCTATACAACACTCTTTCCCGCAAGAAAGAGAACTTCGAAGCAATCAACCCTCCTTTTGTAGGATTATATGTCTGCGGACCAACTGTCTACGGAGACGCGCATTTGGGCCATGCACGCCCGGCAATCACTTTTGATACTGTTAATCGATATCTGACCCATCTGGACTATCGGGTTCGCTATGTTCGAAACATTACTGACGTAGGCCACTTGCAGGGTGATGCCGATGAGGGGGAAGATAAAATCGCCAAGAAAGCCAAACTAGAGCAGTTGGAACCTATGGAGATTGCCCAGCAATACACGGATTCCTACCACAGGGATATGGCTTTGCTGAATACTTGGAAACCTAATATCGAACCAAGAGCAACCGGACACATTCCAGAGCAAATTGCTTTAGTTGAAGCCATCTTAAAAGAAGGTTTTGCCTACGTAGTAAACGGATCGGTGTATTTCGATGTGATGAAATACAACGAAACAAATGACTATGGTAAGCTTTCTGGCCGTGACTTGGAAAACTTGCTGACTGGCAGCCGTACACTGGATGGGCAGGAAGAAAAGCGGAATGCAGTAGACTTTTCCCTTTGGAAAAATGCGTCTCCAGAACACCTCATGAAATGGGATTCTCCTTGGGGAGTTGGATTTCCTGGCTGGCATTTGGAGTGTACTGCCATGAGTTCAAAATATCTAGGAAAAACCTTTGACATCCACGGCGGTGGCATGGACTTGATGTTCCCACATCACGAATGTGAGATTGCGCAAGGAAACGCATGCAATCATCAGGATCCAGTGAAATATTGGATGCATAACAATATGATCACCATCAACGGACAGAAGATGGGTAAATCCCTAGGGAATTTCATCACCTTACAGGAACTGTTCAATGGAGATCATAAGCTGCTGGATCAGGCTTACAGCCCGATGACGATCCGTTATTTTATTCTAACTGCCCATTACCGCTCCACGTTGGATTTCTCTAACGATGCTCTTCAAGCTGCGCAAAAGGGCTATAAAAAACTCATCAATGGTCTGAGAATTTCTAAGCTATTGAAATATGAGGCAGGTGAGGATGAAAAGGATGAAGAGCAAATCGCTCAAGTAGAACAAATCATCACCAATGCCTACAGGGCGATGGATGATGATTTCAACACAGCACAAGCAATTGGACACTTGTTCAATTTGCTGAAGAAAATCAACTCCATGTATACAGGACAGTTAAAGTCCGCTGTCTTTGGTGAGGAGATATTCAAAAAATTGATTGATACATTTAACACATTCGTTTCGGATATTTTGGGTTTGATTGAGGAGAAATCAGACAACCAAAATGAAATGTTAAACTTGCTTTTACAATTGTATACAGAAGCAAAAACTGCCCGAGATTATACCAAGGTAGATGAAATCAGGGCTGGTTTGAAAGAGATAGGATTTGTGGTAAAAGACATGAAAGATAAAATTGACTGGGCGTATGAAGAATAAATCTTGGCTGCTAGGCCTACTCTTACTTGCCTGGGCATGTTCTAGTCCTGAAAAGAAAGCTGAAACAGTAGCGGAAGTTCCAGTAAAGCCCTACCCTACTTTCTCTGCTGATTCGGCATATGCTTATGTGCAAAAGCAAGTAGATTTTGGACCAAGAGTTCCTGAAACTGAAGCTCATGAATCAACTAAAAACTGGCTTCTGGCTAAGTTTGAAGGTTTTGGCTTTACCGTAGAAACACAGGATTTCGAGGCGAAGACTTACGATGGACTTACCTGGAACTTGAGTAATATCATAGCTTCATATAATCCTCAAGCAAGCAAAAGGATTCTTTTGGCAGCACATTGGGATACCCGACGAATAGCCGATAAAGACACAGAGCGAATTGATGAACCTATTGACGGAGCAAATGATGGCGGTAGTGGTGTAGCGATTTTAATGGAAATCGCTCGGGTGATAGGTACTCAGGAATTAAAGCCAGAAGTTGGAATAGACATTATATTATTCGACGGAGAGGATGACGGTGAGCCTGAAGGAACAGAAATGAGAAACAACGAGCAGGATTTCTGGTGGTGCTTGGGCTCTCAGCACTGGTCCAAAAACAAGCATAAGCCGAATTACTCTGCTTATTACGGGATCTTGGTGGACATGGTAGGTGCGAAAGGAGCCCGGTTCTACCGAGAAGGTTATTCCCGTCAATACGCCTCAGGAATTGTTAAAAAAGTCTGGGACAATGCCCATCAGATTGGGCAGGGAGACTTTTTTATCTATAAAGATTCTCCAGAAATCACCGATGACCATGTATTTGTGAATGCATTTGCAAAAATACCCATGATAGACATCATAGAATTCTCACCTGATTTTGGATTTGCTCAGTATCATCACAAGCACTCGGAGATAATATGGAGATCATTGATCGTCGTACCTTACAGGCAGTGGGAGAAACTGTTCTTTTTACTGTTTACCAAGAGTAAAAACCTTATCTTTCCATCTTAGAATCGTCCAATTTAGATGCTACCAAGTGGATTCCTTAATCATTTTGACTAATGAAATCGAGAACTTCCGAGGTGCGAGATTCCATATGACCACTGAAAATACAATAGTAAGCATATGAAAAAAGGTCACCAGGTAACCATGAAAGAAATCGCCAAGAAATTAGGTGTTTCTGTATCGACTATTTCCAGAGCGCTAAAAGATTCTCCTGAGCTACACCCAGACACTAAAAAGCGTATAGTGGAAATGGCCAAGGAGATGAATTACCAGCCAAATCTCCTAGCTCAAAGTCTTAGGATAAGTAGAACTGAATACACTTGGTGTAATTGTGCCTGAAATCACCTCGCACTTCTTCGCTTCCTGTATCTCAGGCATTCAGGATCATGCCAATAAGCGTGGGTATAATGTAATGATTTGCCAATCGAATGAGACTTTGGAACTAGAAAAGGCAAATATCAGAACTTTAGTTTCCTCTCAAGTGGATGGCTTGCTGATCTCGCTGAGTAGAGAAACTAATAAATACGATCATTTATTTGACCTATATAATAGAGAAATCCCCTTTTTACTATTTGACAGAGTAAATGAAGATATTCCTGTATCGAGGGTGACTTTTAATGATGAGGGAGGAGCCTATCATGTGACCAAGCACCTCTTGGAAACCGGCTGCAAACGCGTAATGTATGTATCCGGTCCTGAAGACTTGTATATAAGTAAAAAAAGGGAAAGAAGGGTATTTACATGCCCTTACAGAGTTTGGGATAGATGCTGATCCTGAATTAGTGAAAGATTTCTGATCTGACTTCCGAAGGCAACGTAAAAATTGCCCATGAAATCGCAAAAATGACAAATCGTCCTGACGGTGTATTCTGTATGATAGACCCGGTCGCTTTGGATTTTATGTCTGTTTGGAAACCCATGGGAATCAAGATCCCTGACGACATGGCTCTAGCTGGATTTACCAATAATCCGGCCTCAGCAGTGATAGAGCCTCCATCGACCACCGTGGCTCAGCCCGGCTATGAAATGGGAAAATTGGCAGTCAGTCATTTGCTCGATCAATTAGAAGGCCAAGCTTCAGATGATCCGATTTCCATTGTTTTAGAAACTACCTTGCTACCCCGTCAATTCGACGAAAGCACTTTAACTTAATGAAGAGATAAAATTGCCCTATCCTTTGAGAATATCTTTGGAAATAAACCCATTATGGCGTTTGCCCCTGGAAGAATCAATTAAATCGCAGAACACACAGACTATCAGGAAGGTCTGGTTTTCCCAGCTGCTGTGGAACAAGGAATATGGGTAGCACTTCAAGAAAACAGCCTCCCACTTGCACAATTTTTTCGGAAGACTATAATGAAGAGTTTGTCTTCGACATCCATTCATTCTCCCCAAAAAAAGGACACTGGGCCACACTGACACCATGGGAATGGTCTCCCAATTTCAACAAGCCGGTTATAGATTAGAAGGGTTTGACTTAGTTTTTGGAGGCAATATTCCCGCATCAGGACTTTCTTCCTCTGGCTGCACTTTCAGTCGCAATTGGTACAGGGTTGACAGAATTATTTAAGTTAACAAGTCTCCAAAAAGTCCATCGTACTATGCGCTCTAAAAGTCGGAGCATCTCTTTGCAGGAGTGAAATGTGGCATCATGGACCCATACGCCTCTGCCTTTGGGAAAGAAGATCATGCGTTAATCTTGGATTGCCGTACCAATAAGCACGAAGAAGTTGCTGTGAATCTTCGGCTCCCATTTCCCTATTATTGGTCAATTCTGAAAGTCAAGACACAACCTGCTGATCCGGCCTACAATAAACGTAGAGAGTCTTGTGAAGAAAGTGTAAGCATACTTCAATCTTATTTTCCAGCGGCCACAACCCTCCGAGACATTCCTATAGGGGGAATTCGAGAAAGTCAAGCAGACCTTACCGGCAACTCTTTTTCCAAAAGCAAAACATGTGATCACCGAAATAGAGCGAGTCAACCTTGCTTCAAAAGCTCTTCATGAAGGTAATTTAACTGTCTTTGGAAACTTATTGAAAGAGTCGCACAGGAGCCTGAGCAGAGACTTCGAAGTCAGTTGTTTGGAATTGGATTTTTTAGCCGATAAAATCCTGAAGTCTACCGGTGTATTAGGTTCCCGCATGATGGGCGGTGGATTTGGAGGTTGCACTATCAACCTGATTTCCAATTCACATAGGGAGAATTTCCAAAATGAAATACAGGCTTCTTACAAAGAAAAATTTGGAATAGATGCAGATTTCATACCTGTTAGTCTTTCTGAAGGAGCTAGAATACTGTAGAAATTTACCGCTTAAAAGCGCAATCCCATCTAGACAATAAATAGCGTATTTTTTTCCAAAAAAATCACCAATTTGTAGTCTTAACTCTCAAATGAGAATATTTGCCTATTATCCTAATAACATTAAACCTATGAATTTCCCAAAAAACCTAAGAAGCATACTGCTGCTTGGAATGATAGCGAGCGTAGGTTTCTGGAGCTGTAATTCTCGCTCTGGAAAACCAAAAGTGCTCGTCTTTAGCAAAACCGCAGGTTACTATCACGCCTCTATTCCCCAAGGAGTAGCAGCTATTCAAAAGCTTGGCGCGGAGAATGATTTTGAGGTGGATACGACCACTCAGTCAGAAATATTCACCGAAGAAAATTTAGCTCAATATTCAGCTGTCATCTTTTTAAGCACAACAGGAGATGTATTGAACAACTACCAAGAGGCCGATTTCGAAAGGTATATTCAAGCAGGTGGTGGATTCGTTGGTATCCATGCTGCCGCAGACACCGAGTATGGTTGGGGCTGGTACGGGAGATTAGTAGGGGGATATTTCGCTGACCATCCTGGCATCAATGATCCACATCCTAACGTTCAACCTGGCGAAATAACGTTGGAGGACAAAAGTCATTCTTCTACTTCCTTTCTCCCTAGCCCTTGGTCAAGAACTGACGAATGGTACAGCTATAAAAACCTGAATCCTGAGGTCAATGTGCTTTTGAGTCTGGATGAAGATTCTTACAAAGGTGGTATGGATATGGGTGAGCACCCTATCGCTTGGTATCATGATTATGATGGAGGAAGAGCTTTCTATACTGGAGGCGGACACACGGATGAGTCATACTCGAGAGGAGCTTTACCTGAAGCATGTGCTGGCAGGCATACAGTATGCCATCGGAAAAAATGCAGAATTGGATTACTCAAAAGCTAAGAGCAAAAGAGTCCCAGAGGAAAATAGATTTTCTAAAACTTCTCTGGTAGGACCAGAATTTACTGAGCCTACAGAAATGACCATTCTTCCAAATTTGGATATCCTTGTCGCTCAAAGAAGAGGAGAAATCTTATTTTTTAACAACGAAACTGAAGAGCTTTCAGAAGTGGCTAAGCTTAACGTTTACTGGAAAACTGATGTAAAAGGAGTTAACGCAGAAGAAGGCTTAATGGGAATTCAAAAAGACCCTAATTATGCTGATAATGGATATGTGTTTGTTTACTACTCACCAGTTGGAGACGAAGAAATCAATAGACTTTCCAGGTTTACTTTCAAAAATAACACCTGGGATATGAGCTCTGAGGTGGTGATCATGGATATTCACTCGGATCGGGATATCTGTTGTCACACTGGAGGTTCCATAGCTTTTGATAAAGAAGGGAACTTATACCTCTCTTTAGGAGACAATTCCACACCATTCAATCAGCCTGATTCTGAGTTCAGAAACAATGGTTTTGCACCTTTAGATCAGAGACCTGGATTTGAGCAATATGACGCGAGTAGATCTTCCGGCGATGCCAATGACCTTAGAGGAAAAATCCTACGGATTAAAGTAAATGAAGATGGTTCTTACGACATTCCCGAAGGAAACCTTTACCCTGTTGGAACTGAAGGCACTAGACCTGAGATATATGTACAAGGAAAGAGAAATCCTTATAGAATTTCCATAGATCAGAAAAACGGCTTTTTATACTGGGGGGAAGTTGGCCCAGATGCAAATGAAGATATGTTCGAAACCCGGGGACCACGAGGTTATGATGAGGTAAACCAAGCTAGAGAGGCAGGTAATTTTGGCTGGCCTTTCTTTGTAGGGAATAATTATCCTTACCGGGAATATGACTATGTCACAGGGGAATCAGGAGCCGCATTTGATCCTAAGGCACCTACCAACACCTCAATTAATAATACCGGAAAAAAGGATTTACCATCGCTGGCGCCTGCCTTTATTTGGTATCCATACGGGGAATCTAAAGAATTTCCACAGTTAGGGACTGGAGGAAGAAATGCAATGGCCGGCCCAGTTTACTACAGTGACATGTACACAGCGGATACTAAACTGCCAGACTATTTTGATTCCAAGGTGTTTATCTATGATTGGATCAGAGGATGGATAAAAGTAGTAACCCTAAAAGAAAATGGGGATTATGATAAGATGGAAGCATTCATGCCTAGCACCAAATTCAATTCTATCATCGATATGGAAATGGGGCCTGACGGTAGAATTTATATCTTGGAATATGGCAATGGTTGGTTTTCAAAAAACCCAGATTCAGGTCTTTCAAGAATTGACTTCAATGGCGGAAATAGAGCTCCAATTGTAACTCAAATCTCCGCTGACAAAACCTCAGGAACGAACCCTTTGACTGTCACTTTCACCACCAAAGCTTCCGATCCTGAAAATGATCCTTTGACTTATATCTGGGATTTAGGCAATGGACAAACTGTAACAACAGATGTACCTACACTTAAGCATACATTTGATGCTATCGGAGAATACGAAGTGACAGTTACTGCCAAAGACCCTAGTGGATTGACAGGAACTAGCGGAATGGAAAGCATTTATTCTGGAAATGTTGCTCCTGAGGTCTCTATTAGCATTGATGGAAATCAATCCTTCTATTTCCCTGAAAAAGTGGCTTACAGCGTAAGTGTGAAAGATGCCGATAATCCTACAGCATCGTCCGATATGAGTACGCTTTACGTATCCGCGGACTACATAGAAGGATTGGATCAGGCAGAATCAGATATGGGTCATAAAGTAATGACTGAAGCTATGATGGGTAAATCACTCTTCACTACTTTGACCTGTAAGACTTGTCACAAAGAAGCAGAGGCTTCTGTGGGACCAGCCTACATCGATGTGGCTGAAAAGTACACCCAAAAAGATGCTGATTACTTGAAAAATAAAATCAAAAACGGTGGTGGTGGTGTCTGGGGAGAAGTAGCTATGCCTGCAAATCCAGACATGAAAGAATCTGATCTTAATGCCTTGGTAGCTTATATTCTCTCCCTAGATCAAGTGACTACGCCTTCACTTCCAGCTTCTGGAACTGTAGATGCCACTGCCGGCAAGGAAGCAACGCCAACAGGAGTATTGATGCTGAATGCATCATATACTGATCAGGGAGGAGACAACATAAAACCCCTTTCAGGTTCTCAAACAGTATTTCTGAAAAGCAATACGATAGATCTTGGCAAAGCTGAAGAACTAATGGGTGGATATGCAGTCAATAGTTACGAAGGAGCAAACTTCCTGACAGTTCCTAAAGAAGATGGATCAGCTCTTATCACAACAGTAGATTTGACTGATGTTGCTTCAGTAACTCTGAACACATTTACAATGGGCGCGCTAACGGGTACGTATGATTTTGAGTTAAGACTAGACAGTCCTTCCGGAGATCTAGTAGGCAAAGGAACCTTCAGTCCAAAAGCATCCACCACAGGAGGAGCACCAATTCAAGGTTCGCTGACTATTCCTTTCACTGGAAATGCTGATGGGAAAATGCACAAGGTATATTTGATTTCAACACCAAAAAATCCTGGCGAAGAAGGAAGGTTTGTAATTCGATCTTTCACTTTCAACGCTAAATAAAGTAACCATGAATAAAGCAAAAGACCCATGCAGTAATCTCTGCATGGGTCTTTTTGTTTTCATTCACCTGGCGCTAAGAGCGTAGACCAGCTACCTTAGGAAGTATGAAATTTTCATAAAAAACGGGATTTAGTCAAATTGACATCTAGAATCTTCTGGCTGCCAGACTATTTTTGAATCCCCCAAATCTGCAAATGTATATTCTCCTTCGATTTGATTACCTCCACAATCCAATAGCAGTAAAGCCCAATTAGCCAAAGGATGGCAATTTCCTGAGTAGAAAACAGTCTCTCCCTCAAAAGTAGCCTGAGCAAGGTAACTGTATTCAGAACTTGAACCAGATTCCGCTGCCTGTTTGATTGCATTGAGCCAAGCCAAATCTTCTACTGGATTAATAACGCCACAAACCATGACAGGATCTCGGTCTTCACTGCAAGCAAAAGAAAAGAGCAAACAGCAGTAAATCGGGTAAATTAACTTTTTCATTGAAGTAGATTTAGTCAAAAAAGAAGTTAAACCCAAAACGAAGCCATCAGCCAATACGCTACTTTTTCGCCTATTTTATCGGTGAAAAAGGAAGGGTTTTATAGAAAATAGCATCTACTTTCTCTACAATCTTCCCGTCAGCTTCAGATAGCTCCTTTGCCTTTACCCAAGCTGGGTCTTTGGCAAAGTTTTGAAAATTAGCTTCAAAAGATGCTTGATTTTTGTCACCCAATAAATAAACCAATTTAGGTTGACTGCCATCTTTTTCAACTGTTACCCAATAGGGATAGTTTTTCAACCCTTGCTTCGCAAACAATTCCTGAGTGTGGTCTTTAAATCTAGTTAGTAGATTATCAAGCCTTCCATCAAAACAAGTATAGGTTCTCATCTGAAAAATCCCACTAGCCTGCGGGAGTGGGAAATCATTCAATCCTGGAGCAAGTTTCATGAATGTTTGATCCACACCTTTTACCAATGCTCCGTTTACCCTTGATTCCTCAAACACTTTTTGCCACACTGGATCATTCATAAATTTACCCCACATCACATCTCTTGACTTCTCATCCGGATAGCCAAGAATGTAGGTCAGTGAATTATCCTCATTATCAATTGGTAGAAAATAGATGATATTTTCCATCCCACTTTTCTCGAAAAGCGAAAGTGTATGCTCTTGAAAACGCTTGATCAAATCAGGAAGCTTTCCTTCATGGGCATAATACTTTCTTATCTCGAAATAAGTCGAAGTGTCACTCAACTTCTGTGCATAGCCTGCGAAGGCAAAAAGCATTGCAATCATACTGAAGATAATTTTTTTCATGAGTTTTGATTTTGAGAATAAAAACGGCGGATTTGCTGACTTATTCAAATGAAAATTAAGCTATTGAAGAAGATAAAGCCTATTTCCTCCAAGATTTCCAGATTGCTGGAAACAACGCAACTAGAATAATTAATAAACCGAAAGTCTCTCTTGATTCTTCCATTGACTGAGTTTTCATACTTAGGTTATGTTGCTCCACTTCTTCAGAAATCCAACCTCCCACATCGCCTTGCCAATAATAAATAGCGCCAATAACACACGCTATTGCAAGAATTGTCAACGGGATTTTAGGGAAAATTCCCCTCACCCCCAACAAACAAAATATAATCGCTACTCCATAAATACTCACCCAAATCTCAGGATCAGGGTCGTTGAACTGCCAATAAGCAAAGAGTGAGAAAATAACAATCCAGATAGCAAAATAGATTTTGTTAAACTTCATAATATTTCAAGGGTTGGTTCATAACTACAGAAAGCAAAGAATTTTATTTAAATTGAAATGCTAACAATTGCCCAAATTACCGCTCTTAATTTTGGCAAACAAGGCATTATTTAAAGCTATTTATGACGTTCAATTTCATTTTAACTAGAGGAATTAAATTAATACTATTTTTCTACCTCATGTATTTTAGTTTTTGTTATGCTGTCAATGCAGCTCAAGAAACTAGTCCGACTACTGCTCCCGAAATAAGTGCAGATACTACTGTAAAAGTGGAAAAAAGCCCGGTTGTCTTTTTTAGTGACACCCTCTATTTCATTTCTGCCAAGCTAGGTCCCTACTCTGCTGCTGAGCGAGCCCTAAATCAAAGTAAAAGGCTGGAAGCACTTATTGAAAATGATGAATTTGATACCTTATTACTCTCCACTTCTGAAGACGTGGTAGCGGTCGAAATACTGCATGGTGAACAAGTCATTGGAAGTATTACCCAAGCAGATGCGGACCTGTCCAACAAAAGTAAGTCTGAGCTAGCTGAAGACTATATTGCAGCTATAAAAATCAGTTTTGCAACGCATAATGACCAGCAAAGTCTAATTACAAATCTCACGAGAACAGGGCTTTTAATCGGGATTTTCTTAGTTCTTATAATCCTTGTCAAATTCATCAATAAGGGATTCAATAAGCTAATCGATTACATCTTACGCAAATGGCATAAATATTTTAAAGGCATAAAAATCAAAGACATAGAAATCCTTTCTGGAGAAAGGCAAGAGAAGTTGTTTTTCTTGGGTATGCGAGTGGTGAAGCTCATCCTTATCATCTTGCTCTTATACCTTTCCCTGCCTATCATTTTCAGCATTTTTCCTGCGACAAAGGGGCTGGCTACTACCCTACTTTATTATATCACCTCACCAGTGAAATTAATTTTGCTAGGTTTTATAGGTTTCATTCCAGAATTATTCATGATTCTCGTCGTGATTTTTATCACGTACTACATCACCAAAGGAATCAATTTTATCTCCTTAGAAGTTGAGAGAGAAACGCTATCAATCCCTGGATTCTACCCTGAGTGGGCAAAGCCGACATTTAATCTATTTAAGATTATTGTCATGGCTTTTGCCTTCATCGTCATCTTTAATTATTTACCTTTTTCTGATTCTCCTGCTTTCCAAGGAGTCAGTGTATTCCTGGGTTTATTAATTTCTCTGGGATCTTCATCAGCTATCAGCAATATCATAGCAGGCTTAGTGATCATATACATGAGGGCTTTTAAGCTTGGGGATCGTGTAAAAATCGGAGATACTACAGGTGATGTGATTGAAAAAACTATGCTGGTTACCAGACTACGTACGATTAAAAATGAAGAGGTCACTATTCCAAATGCCTCGATTTTAGCAGGAAAAACCATCAACTACTCTGTGGAGTCCAATGGACCAGGTCTGATTCTGCACTCTACTGTAACTATTGGATATGATGTTCCATGGCGCAAAGTGCATGAATTACTTATTTCAGCAGCAATGAAAACAGACATGATCCTAAAGGCCCCATCTCCCTTCGTTTTGCAAACTAGCCTAGACGATTTCTATGTGAGTTATCAAATCAATGCCTATACCACTACTCCACAAAAAGCGGCAGTGATCTATTCTGACCTGCACTCATTTATTCAGGATGCGTTTAGTGAAGCGGGTGTAGAAATAATGTCTCCCCATTATCGTGCTTCACGGGAAGGCAACGAACTCACAATTCCTCCAATCTATATTCCTGACGAAAAAAATTCTAACTAAGACATACATAAGTAAAACAAAAAGGGAAACCCTCTTGCGAACGCTTCCCTTTCTCCTACTCTAACCATAGTTAGCGTTAAGAGCCAAGCTACTGTTAAAAGACTTGTCATCCAGTTGCCCAGATTAATAATAATGATTTCTATGCTCAGTCTTCTACACCTTTCGGTTTCGAAAATTTCAATAAACACTTTTGTGGTAAACCATCTCAGACAAAATCCCGGAGGACATTGACATTTCATGCAAATTTGAGAGCTTTCAATCCTTATCCGAGATCGTATTCCCGGTCTTTTTATCTCTTACTTGGTTTAATAAATATCTCCTTAAATTCGCCCAAAGACAACTTTTAGGCTAGTTAGTTTCCCACCATCTTTCCACCAAATTATATTCTAAACAAACAGACTTATCAACCTTAATTAGATGGTTATCAACTTTTTAATCACATCAATTAGAGATATATCATATATCTGCCAATAACTTGTTCTTATTTCATCTTGATTCTCATGAGAAACGCATCGGCAGTCATGTACAAATAATTCTCATCACTGTCAAAAGCACAATTTGCAGTGCCTTGCCCTGTCTTGATGGTACCTAAATGCTTCCCCTCAGGACTGATTACTAAAATACCTCCTGAACCTGAGGCAAACAAAGTCCCCGAACTGTGCACGGCCAGACCATCCGGTAATCCCGGATTCTCACTACCAATAAGCACTGTAGCATCCAGCAATATATTTCCCCCTAGGATATCTCCATTTTCCCCCAAATCAAAAGCATAATACCTTGCTTTTTCGGGATCAGATTGCGCGATGTATAAGGTGCTCTCGTCAGGACTTAACCCAATCCCATTTGGCCTACTCAACGTATCCAAAAGCAGGTTTAAACTCCCATCAGGATCTAATCTATACACCCCTTGAAAATCCAATTCCTTAGTATTCCATGGGTCCAAACCATAAGGAGGATCATTGAAAAACAGCTGTCCAGATTTGTTAAATACTAAGTCATTTGGACTATTGAACTTTTTTCCTTCATAAGTAGAAGCAAGCGCTATAAAATCAGGTTTTGGATCAGAAAGAGAAGCATTCATTCTTGCTACCCTTCGTTCTCCGTGCTGGCAGATTATCAATTGTCCGGATGCATTCAATGCCAAACCATTGGATCCCGGTTCTTTCTTATTGGTCTCTGTTCCCAAATATCCAGAAGGCTCCAGAAATAAGCTTAAGCTATCCTTCTCCGTCCACTTCCAGATTTTATTGGTTGGCACATCTGAGAAGATTAATGCGTTTTGATCTTCCAACCATAGTGGCCCTTCTGACCATTCAAAGCCAGAAGCTATCACCTCTATCTTAGCATCCTCAGGCAAGAAAATACTCAAATCCGGGTCCAATCGTTCGATAGAACCAACAGATTGAAATTCGAAATCTTCATCTTCAATGTTAGATGATGTATTTGGATTAGCACATGCCGATAGTAGAATTAGTAATAAAAAGAGTTTTGAGTTTTTCATTTGGTTTTAGGCAGAGTTACTTGCTAATAATGAGTTAATTAATCGGGAAAAAAAGTATCAAAACATTTAAATATCATCAAGATGATGCTTCCTAAAATAACCTATCCTTCGGGATTTTAAGGAGTAGGCAAAAAAGTGAAGATAAATCTTAGCCTTTTCCTCATGAAACCAATTTATTTTGCAGCCTGCCGTTCGGAAGGAAGTAAACTGAAAATAGGATTTTCTGTATGTGATGAATTCATCAAAGCTTCCATCTCCTTAACTTTTTCGGGATTTTCTGCAGCAATATTATGTTCTTCTCTCCCAGGTCGTACGCTTAAATCATATAATTCAATCTTTGGCATGTCGCTACCAAAAACCTGAAGCTTCACAGCCTTCCACTTGCCCTGCCTTACCGCCTGCTTACCACCTTGCTCATGAAATTCCCAATATAAATACTCATGTACTTTCTGATCTTTTTGCTCCAACATAGAAGGTAAAAAAGAAATCCCGTCTATGTTAGTTGGAATTTCAGCACCAGCTACATCAGCAAATGTTGGTAGCAAATCCCAAAATGCTGATATGTGGTCACTTTTCGAACCCGCTTTGATCTTACCTGGCCCACCAGGCAATCATCGGCGTACGGACTCCACCTTCGTATAAGTCACGCTTATGTCCTCTGAAGGGTCCGTTGCTATCGAAAAAGACTGGATCAGCTCCTCCTTCTTGGTGCGCACCATTATCAGAAGCAAAGATAATCAATGTGTTTTCTGCAATTCCTAGTTCATCCAGCTTAGCCAGCACCTCTCCAACGTAAACATCCATTCGTTCTACCATAGCTGCAAATGCAGCCATGTGGCGTAGGGTGGGATTGGTAAGCAGTGATGTTGATGTCAGGACCATATTCTGTACCCTTTCCAGCTGGATGGGGTTTTTCATCACCAAATTTTGCTTTGTATTTCTCGATAATTTCATCATCCGGAGCAGCTAATTCAGCATGTGGCATAACGATAGGCATAAACAAGAAGAAAGGATTATCCTTGTTGTTTTCCAAAAATGTAATCGTCTCTTTCTGAATCACATCTGGTGCATATACCGTCTTATCGACCCAGCCATTTCCCTCCAAAACAATTTTGTCGCTATTATGCCATAAGTGCGCAGGATAATATCTATGAGCAGTATCTCCGACAATTATATCCGTAAAACTCCTCAAAACCTTGCTGATTTGGATCCCCAGTGGTTCCTACAAAGCCTAGCCCCCATTTCCCAAAAGCTCCTGTTTTGTAACCAGCATTTTCCAACACTTTAGCGACGGTTGGAATAGAATCAGGCATAGGATATTGCCCCTCCGGCTGTACTTCACGATTGCCACGAATAGGCGTATGCCCCGTATGTAATCCTGTCAAAAAAGAGGATCTGGAAGGAGCACAAACAGTTGCTCCAGAATAATGATTAGTAAAAAACATGCCCTCCTTAGCCAGACGATCAATATTTGGAGTTTCTATGTATTCTTGACCAAGAAAACCCAAATCTCCATAACCTAAGTCATCTGCGAGGATAAAAATTATATTAGTCTTTTTTTCTACTTCAGCTATTGCGTTCTCCTTTTTCGAATCACAACTAGTAAAGCCAAGAAATGCAAAAGTAACCAGTAAGGATAGGGGTAAATATTTTCGTATTAACATGCCCCAAGATAACAAGAAATGTAGCGGCTTAAAATAAGTAGCTGTATGATTTTGCTCCGCGTTCCTGCACCAATTTATTGCGAATCATCAGGATTCTATACGCTTCTAAAGGCTCAGCAACTCCCCCAGACCGAAGTCTCGCCTCGCAAACCAAGGACCTCACATCAGTCAAGTACGCCATTTGCAAAATCTCCTGAGCTTCTGAACCCTGCCCCTTTTTCTGAAACTCATTAAGCTTTTCCCGGTACCATGAGCAGCGCTTTTGCATAGGCAATTGTAATAGCTTCCAACGCTTGAATCAAATCGACCAAGGGATCTTGAGTATTATAGCTGGCATCTATCATCCAGGAAATACTTTCCCAAGCCTGTGCTCCATCCAGGTCTCCACTTATTAGTTCAGTAAAAATCAAAAAAAGCTGATACGGCTTGATACTACTAGGATTCATATCATCCTCTCCATACTTACTATCATTGAAATGAAATCCTCCAAGGAGGTTTTGATACATTAGCGTAGCTACAATCTGTTCAATATTAGTTTTTGGAAGATGGTAGCCTAGATCCACCAGCGCTTTGGCCCTTGATCCTAATCGTTTGGCCAGCATACAGGAAGTCCCCCAGTCAGGGACCACGGTATGGTAGCAATTAGGCTCATAGGGCTTGTACTCTAGCATCAGATCCCAGTCTGAAGGCATGATTTCATATATTTCACGGAGAGACTCTTCAGTCCAAGCTAGAGTATTTCTGAAATTCGACTGACCTGGAAAATTACTTCCATCAGCCATCCAAACGGTCAACCCTTTGCTTCCCAGCTTTTTGCCAATGCTAATTACCTCTTCGTTGTGAGCAATAGCTTCTTGCCGGATTGTTTTGTCAGGATTCCCTAAAGAACCTAAAGCGGCGTATTTCTGCTTGTTTTCATCCTGAGAACTTGTACTATTCATGGAATCAAATACCAAATCCAGATCAACAGCCAATTCTTTGGACTCCTGGTAATCCTCAGGCGTATCCCATGGTATATAAACAGATATTGAATTCGTTTTTCTAGTCAACTGCTGCAATAAGCCAACATCCTCCAACTTTTCATTTAAGTTTCGAGGCTCCCCTCCTGTTCTATGCATTTTTGCTCCTGCTCTACCGTTTCCCAACGCTGCACTTGGAATGGCTATTTGAAACTTTTGAATCTTCAGGATAATATCGTCAAAATCTAAGCGCTGATTTGAGAGTCGATCTCTCAATAAATCTACTGATCTGTAATGAAAATTAGTGGTAGAAAAAGATGCTATTTGGTCTTCAGTTATTTTCATAAAATAGGTGGCAGTGTAACTTTTTTACTCATTTTGTTCATAAAAAGGCCAAAATCAAGAAGAGAGGCCTTTCTTCGACTTGTACAATCAGATTAAGATATAAGGTTATTTCACATTCAATTTTTTGCTTTAACGTGTGAGAATAGCTGTTTTCTCCTTCCGGCCCAACTGTTACTTTGGTAGGTAAAACACCCAAAACGAGTACGAGTCAGCTTTTATAACAGATTTAAGAACTTGCTATTAGTGTATTCCCAACTCAGGTTTTTTGGGGAAAAATCATTGATATCTATTCCTATCCCAGTAAGCTGTTGGAATTTGTCCTAGTGATGAAGTATCAAATTGGTCGCCAAAAAAAAGTCCACAAAATCATTTAACTCCATATAAAAATAGAAGTCTACCCTCTGAAACAAATTGAATTTCGCATTCTGCGTACACTCTTCCCCTATGATCTTTATAGATTTTGGATTATACTTTTTAAATTTCAGGTATAAAAAATATCCATAAAGAGAACCAAAATTTTAGAAACAAACAGAAGGACGAGAACACCAAATACTACGGCAACCCTGAAATCCGTTTAATTAAAATTAAATTTCGAATAGTTGGGATATTTACAACAATAATATCATCGCATGATCTTTAGCGAAATATTGTAACAACCACAGGCCAAATAATTAGTGTTAATCTTTAGGTATTCAAGACAGCACAGGATACCTGAAGTAATCTTTTCGCCCATATTCACTATCAGAACAATCTGCTAAACGCAATGAGCATAACAACAAAAAACTTTAAGCATGTAAGTTACCTCTGGGATGATGCTGTAGCATCTAAACTTGAGGGAAAGGAAGTTGATCTTCTAATTTATCGTTCAAATATCCTTGGAGCTGATCTAAGAATCACCAATTACGGAGGTGGCAATACCAGCTGCAAAACCTATGAATCTGATCCGCTCACTAACGAAAAAGTAGAGGTAATGTGGGTCAAAGGCTCCGGGGGAGATATTGGGACTCTAACTAAAGCTGGCTTAGCTGGACTTTATGTGGATAAACTACGTGCTTTGAAAGGCATCTATAGAGGACTGGAATTTGAAGATGAAATGGTTGAACTTTTCAACCATTGTATCTATGATCTTAAGTCCAAGGCTCCTTCCATTGATACACCACTTCACGCATTTCTTCCATTCAAGCATATAGATCACCTTCATCCGGACGCAGCTATTGCAATTGCAGCTGCCAAAGATGGGGAGCAAATTACGAAAGACCTTTGGAACGGGCAGATCGCTTGGGTGCCTTGGCAAAAACCGGGCTTTGATTTGGGCTTACAATTGAAACAAGCCCTAGACGAAAACCCTGGGATCCGAGGAATTATGCTTGGTGGCCATGGACTTTTCACATGGGGCGATACTGCCTTCGAATGCTATATCAACAGCTTGGAAGTGATAGAAACTGCTTCGGAATACCTAGCTCAAAATTACGGTAAAACCCGTCCGGTATTTGGAGGTGAAAAAGTAAAATCCCTAGCTCCAGAACAGCGAAAAAGTCAAGCAGCTAAGCTTGCGCCATTGCTTAGAGGCCTAGCTTCTTCAGAAAATCTGATGGTGGGTACCTTTACTGATGCACCGGAAGTCCTTCAGTTTATCAACAGCAACGACCTTAGCAAATTAGCTCCTATGGGAACAAGTTGCCCGGATCACTTTTTGAGAACAAAAATTTCTCCTTTGGTTCTGGATATTGCAGCAGATCAAGACCTTTCTGACCTTACCGCTTTGAAAGAGCAAATCAGTGTGGCATTCCAGTCTTACAGAGAAATGTATGCTGACTACTACGAAAATCATAAGCATTCCAATAGCCCCGCGATGAGGGATCCTAATCCGGTAATTATCATCTGGCCGGGTGTAGGCATGTTTAGCTACGCAAAAAACAAGCAGACAAGTCGTGTCGCTAGTGAATTCTACATCAATGCAATAAATGTAATGCGTGGTGCAGAGGCAGTTTCTCAATACGTTTCTTTGCCCCTACAAGAAGCCTTCAATATTGAATATTGGTTACTCGAAGAAGCAAAACTCCAGAGAATGCCAAAAGAGCAGCCTCTTTCGAGAAAAGTTGCCTTAGTCACAGGAAGTGCAGGAGGAATTGGTTTGGCTATCGTAGAAAAATATATCCAGGAAGGTGCCTGCGTGGTAGTTACTGACATCGATGAAAACAGACTTCAAACCACTGGAGAGGCACTTTTGAAAAAATATGGAAAAGATGCATTTCTAACTGTGAAGCTAGATGTGACTAATCGCGAAAGCTTGGAAGCTGCGATTGAAGCTACTTGTCTTCAGTTTGGAGGAGTGGATATCATGGTGAATAATGCCGGGATTTCTATTAGCAAGTCTTTTGAAGATCACACGGATCAAGACTGGGACAGACTGAATGACATTTTGGTGATGGGTCAATATCACATTTCCAAAGCCGGAGTAAAAATCATGAAGCTTCAGGGTCATGGTGGAGACATAGTAAACATTGCAAGTAAAAATGGCTTGGTGGCCGGTGCAAAAAATGTGGCTTACGGAACCGCCAAAGCAGCACAATTACATATGTCAAGATTGATGGCAGCAGAATTGGCGGAAGACAAAATCAAGGTCAATGTAGTAAATCCGGATGCAGTGATTGAAAACTCAAACATCTGGGAAGGCGGATGGGGTGAAAATCGCGCGAAGGCCTATGGAATAGAAGTGAAAGACTTGCCACAGTTCTATGCAAATCGTACCTTATTGAAAGAAAGTGTGAAAACTAGTGATATCGCCGATGCTGCATTCGTCTTCGTCAGCGGTCAACTTGGGAAGACAACTGGTAATATGTTGAATGTAGATGGCGGATTAGCCGCTGCATTCCCAAGATAGTTTATGAACTAATAAATCCCGATTCCCCCTAGTACCCCAACAATAACCTAAAACGCCATGTTAGTCGATAAATCAGAGAAAATCCACACGGATTCTCGAACCCCCAAGTACATGCAAGTGGTCAATCTAGTTCTAGATGATCTCGATAGTGGTAAACTGAAGATCGGAGATAGAATTCCTTCTATCAATGAAACCAGTTTTGACTTTTTGCTCTCAAGGGATACCGTAGAAAAAGCCTATAATGAACTCCGGGATAGAGGAATTATAACTTCTGTGAGAGGCAAGGGTTTCTATGTTAATTCGACTAACATGGCTAATAAATTAAAGGTGTTGTTGATATTCAATAAGCTGAGTTCGTATAAGAAAATCATCTATTATTCTATTATAGAGACTTTGGGAAATCAAGCGACGGTGGATCTTCAAATCCATCATTATAACCGCACCATTTTCGAAAACTTATTAGAACGAAACCTGGGAAACTACAACTACTATGTTTTAGCGCCGCATTTCTTTGATGACAACAATCATCCGGAAACCTGCTATGACTTGATTCAGCAAATCCCAAAAGATAAGCTTTTGATAATGGACCGTGATGTAAAGAATCATGAAAATGAATTCCCGGGAGTTTATCAGGATTTTGCCAGAGACATATTTGAAGCCCTGGAATCCGGTATTATTCACTTAAGAAAATATTCCAGATTAATTCTGGTGTTTCCTAAAGGAGACATGTACCCTGTAGAGATAATAGATGGTTTTAAACGTTTCTGCTATTTCCACAATTTCAACAATCTCATCCTAGATGGAATCGATGACGAACCTCTGTATGAAGGAGATTCTTTTATCGTCTTAGCTGAAACTGACCTTGCCAACATTGTAAAAAAATCGCGGGAACAACAGTTACAACTAGGAAGCGACATAGGGATTATTTCTTATAATGAGACTCCCCTTAAAGAGATATTAGCAGAAGGAATCACCACCATTTCTACTGATTTTATGCAAATGGGGAATACAATCGCAAACCAAATCCTAGGTGCAGAGGACAGAATCCCTTTGAAAAGTCCATTCAAAATGATCATTCGAAAATCGCTTTGAAAGCGTAGCTATGAGTAAAATTCCAGTAACGGCTGTTTTTGATATCGGCAAGACTAATAAAAAGTTTTTTCTTTTTGATGAAAATTTAACCGAAGTACACAGTTCATATATTCGTCTGGATGCTGATTCCCGATGAAGATGATTTTCCTAGTGAGCCCTTGGCACCACTTGAAGAGTGGATGCTAAAGACCTTTAGGCAGGCGTTGAAATCAGAAGAATATCAGATCAAACGACTCAATTTCTCCTGTCATGGAGCTTCCTTTGTGCATACCGATGAAAAAGGAATTCCCGCAACTCCTCTTTATGACTACCTAAAGCCATTTCCAGATGAACTTCTTAAAAAGTTCTATGAAGAAAATGGCGGGAAAATGAACTTTTGCAGGGCCACATCCTCACCACCCTTAGCCATGCTAAACTCTGGTTTACAGCTGTATTTCATCAAGCACGAAAAACCAGAATTCTTTAAAAGAATCAAATATTCATTTCATTTCCCTCAATACTTAAGTTTCTTATTTACAGGAGAAATGGTATCGGATTACACGAGTATTGGGTGCCATACTGGGCTATGGGATTATGAAGCGAACGATTACCATGCCTGGGTAGATCGGGAAGGAATCAGAAAGTTACTTCCTCCCATAGTACCCTGGAAATACGCTTCTGAAGACTAAACCTGAACTTGGAAATATCCCCTGTGGCATAGGTGTGCATGACTCTTCTTCAGCATTGCTGCCATATATCAAGCAAGAAATAGAACCATTTGCTCTGCTTTCAACAGGTACTTGGGCTATTTGTATCAATCCATTCAACAAAACTAAACTCACCAAAAAAGAGCTTAAGCGGGATTGCCTACAGTTTTTAAGCATCAAAGGTGAACCGATCAAAATATCCAGACTTTTCATAGGTGAGGAGCATAAGTATCAGGTAGAAAAGCTCTATGAATACTTTCAAATGCCACTGGGTACTTACAAAAAATTAAAATTTAATTCTACCCTCTTTGAAAAAGTGAAGGGCTATACAGCTAAGCGAATCCATTTTCAATACCTAAAACCTAAGCATTATGGTTTGGATCAAGCAAAGGAAAATGATTGGTCTGTTTTCGCTGAATTCAATGAAGCCTATTATACGTTTATTCATGAACTAACAGATCTGCAAGCAGCGGCTATTAAATTAGTCACAGACAATGCTCCTGTTGATAGGCTATTCATAGATGGAGGCTTCAATGCAAACGATATTTTTGTGGAGATGCTGCAGATTAAACTACCTGAATTAAAGATCATTCCAAGTGACTTCCCAAATGGATCTGCATTAGGTGCAGCTATGCTGGTTTCAATGGAATAGATGGCTTAATTTACATTTCAAATGAAAAATAACGTACCACATATAGGCCTGTTTATTCCTTGCTACATTGATCAGTTTTATCCCAATGTCGCAATAGCGACGTTAGAATTATTGGAAAAATTAGGCTGTAAAGTAACTTACCCCTTAGGGCAAACATGTTGTGGACAGCCCATGGCTAACTCTGGTTTTGAGGCTGACACAGAAGGCACCACCTCCAAATTTATCAGGGATTTTGCTGCATTCGATTACATCGTTGCTCCTTCAGGAAGCTGTGTTTTGCATGTAAAAGACCATTCACCAAAGATTAATAACCTTCAAAAAAACCAGGAACACGTACAATCAAACATCTATGAACTAAGTGAATTCATCACTGATGTTCTCAAAGTGGATTCTATCAAAGGTAGCTTTCCGCATAAGATTGGCTTTCATGCTTCCTGTCATGGACTTCGAGGATTAAGATTGGCCAGCGATTCTGAAAGAAATGAACCTAAATTCAATAAAACACTGCAACTGATGAGAGATCTGGAGGGAATGGAAGTAGTAGAACTTACCCGCAAAGATGAATGCTGTGGGTTCGGAGGAACTTTCGCTGTAAGCGAAGAAGCCATCTCAGTGCAAATGGGAAAGGATAGACTTGCCGATCATATGGACAAAGGAGTAGAAATCATAGTAGGTGGAGATATGTCCTGTATCATGCACATGAAGGGAATTGCAGCACGGGAACAGGCCCCGATTCAGCTTATGCATTTTGCAGAAATCCTAAACCAAGCCATCTCATGAGTCATCCAGAGAATGCCACGGTTTTTCTGAAAGATAAGGCGCGTGCCAAATGGCATGATGAAACACTCTGGATAGTACGTGAAAAACGTGACGCAACTATACATCAAATTCCCGAATGGGAGAAACTCCGGGAACTAGCTTCTCAAATAAAAGATCACACACTTTCCAAGCTTGATTTTTATCTGGAAGAGCTGGAGAAAAATGCCAGCGCAAATGGGATAAAAGTTCACTGGGCAGAAAATGCTGAGGAACATAATCAGATAGTTGCGAGCATATTAAAAGAAAAAAATTGCAAGGCGATAGTAAAGAGTAAATCTATCCTAACGGAGGAATGTCACTTGAATCCCTACCTGGAGGAGAGAGGCATTGAGGTGGTAGATACTGACTTGGGTGAGCGTATTATCCAATTTCTCAAGCAGCCACCAAGTCATATCGTAATGCCTGCTATTCACTTGAAAAAGTCCGATATCTCGGATATTTTTCACGAAAAACTGCATACTGAAAAAGGAAATGTGGACCCAGTATATCTGACTCATGCTGCCCGACTCCACCTGCGTGAAAAATTCCTCCAAGCCAAAGTGGCCATCACAGGGGTTAATTTCGCAGTTGCAGAGACTGGTGAGTTTGTCGTTTGCACCAATGAAGGTAACGCAGATATGGGTGTTCACTTGGCAGATACACACATTGCCTGCATGGGCATAGAGAAGCTAATCCCCCGCAGAAAAGACCTTGGCGTTTTCCTTAGACTCTTGGCAAGATCTGCCACTGGTCAGTCCATTACCAATTACAACTCGCATTTTAGAAGCCCTTCTCCCGGAAAGGAACTTCATTTGATTTTGGTGAATAATGGTAGGACAAAACAACTTGGAAGGGAGAAATTCAGAAATTCATTAAAATGCATACGCTGCGGAGCATGCATGAATACCTGCCCGATCTATCGTCGAAGTGGCGGATTTAGTTACGGAAGCACAGTTCCTGGACCTATTGGATCTATCCTTTCACCGGGAATAGACCTTAAGAAATACAGTACCTTACCTTTTGCCTCCACGCTTTGCGGAAGCTGCTCAGATGTGTGTCCGGTGAAAATCAACATTCACGAGCAACTCTACGAGTGGCGTCAAGAAATCACCAAAGCTCAAGGATCTTCCCTCAAAGGCCTATCTATGAAATTGGCAAATGGAATATTCAAAAGCCCCCTTGCATATAGGCTTTCAGGGAAAATGATGAGAGCTTCCTTAAAATCCCTTCCTGACAGTATCATTTACAATCCATTAAATGCATGGGGAAAAGGTAGAAATCTACCTGATTTGCCTGAAGAATCATTTAAAGCTTGGTACAAAAAGAATAGATCATGAGTAGTAGAGAATCCATATTGGCAGCTATAAAAGGACTAAAACTGGAAGAGAAACCGCTACCAGATATTCCAGATTTTGAGATTGCCGATGACCTCCTAGCAGCATTTACCAATTCTCTGAATGCTAATAAAGGAACCGTGGCGACCAAGGAAGAGGTTGAAAAATTGATTGAAGAAACTACATTTCTGAAAATTTACAGTGCTTCACCTGCATTTGAGCAATACAGCAATTGCCAAATACCGAAACATCCAGCCGACTTTGCTGACTTGGATCTGGCTATTATTGAAGGGCAATTCGCATCAGCTGAGAACGCAGCTATATGGCTGGATGAGAGTAATTTAGACCTTAGAGCTCTACCTTTTATCACAGCTCATTTAGTGATTGTGATCAAAAAAGAAAATATCCTTGGGAATATGCACCAAGCATATACTAGAATAGGATTGACCAATTCAGGCTTCGGGATATTCATAGCAGGACCATCGAAAACAGCAGATATAGAACAGTCACTCGTAGTTGGTGCTCATGGTGCGATGAGTCTTAGAGTGGTGATTCTCTAAGCAAGCTTTCTAGATAAAGTGAAGCAATTCTTGTAGTCATTACTGCTGGAATACTTCAATTCAAAATTGATTTTATCAGCAATTCTTTTGCATAGCGGCAAGCCAACTCCAGTACCTTTTTCTTTCTTGGTACCGTATGAGGTCCTAGCTCTGAAAACAAATAAATTCTTTTGATCTGCTGCAGAAATCGTAACTCCCTGATTACACACTAACCAACTTAATTTATCTTCACTTATCCTGAGTTTGAGGTAAATAGTGGAATCTACAGGTGCGAATTTAATGGCGTTATCCATCAAGTTTTTTAGGATAATTTTAATCTCGTTTATCTCCAAAGATATATTTCTATCCTCCCCTTCTATTGAAAAATCTATAAGTTGGTTTTTCGCCTGGGCTTGCATTGCCATCATATCCTTCATCTCTTGAGTCAATTCACTCAAACTAATCTTATGAAGCTGTATTGGCGTATCTTCCAATTCTGTCATCACCCAACTTAATGTGTTATTGAGCACCTTATTCAGATGGTAGGTTTGCCCTTTCAAATTGTAAAGGATTTGCTCCATTTCTCCAGGCTCAAACGCATCCTTTTCTATTAGGCCTAGTGTAGTATGAAGCATTCCAATGGGGTTTTTCAAATCATGAGATAGCAACGCAATCAGCCTATTTTTCTGATCATTGAGCATTTTTACTTCTTCTAGGGAACTGTCCTGTCTCTCTTTGATCCGGTGAAGCAGATGACTTTGATTCAAATAGCTTTTTATGAAAAAGTGTATGACGGTAAAAACAAAGGCACTGATCCACAAAATTGCAAGCGTATGGTCAAAAAACTGATTCTCTACTCCATGATAAAAATTCTCTACAATTATGTACCCTTTCACCTCCCCATAAAAAAGTATGAAAAACATGGAAAGTGACCCTAAATACCAAACCACTTTAAGCCAACCCTGAATCAGGAGGGAGGATACCACAAGCATTAAAAAAAAGGCATATATCGTCGGTCCGTCATTCCCATCATTATATATAAAATTGATGCAAATGATTATATGGGCTATTATCAACAGGATATTCACGATCAGCTGCGACCTCCCGTATTTTGAAACTAAGTAATAGGAAATAATGAACGGAAGTGAAAATGCGATTTTAGAGAGATAAATTACGGGGGACATCCCAAGTAAAAAATCTGTGACGCCTAGAATCAATAACAAGTAAAAAGTTATTATGGCGAATATTTTTGCAATCTGTTCCTGGATATAATCAAGATTGGTGACATTCTCCTCAGTCAGCAATAATCCTTTTGTAATCAGCATAAAAATAGGTATAAACTAAATAGACTCGAAAATAATAAACTTTATCTTAGTTAAAGACTGGTCAATCCTAAATTAACCTCACTATCAAACTTTCTGATTTCTTTGGCAGTCATTAACTAGTGGAATGAAGTGCGATACGATTGCCTTCTGAGTCCAAAAAAACTCCCATATATCCATATTCCGGCGATATCATTCTTTTTTCGATCTGTACTTTACCTCCAGCTTCTTCTACTTTCTTCAATTCGATTGCCACATCTTCAGAAGAAAAATAAATAAGGGGACCGGCTAGTTCACTTGATTTGTAAAAATCTTTATGCAAAACTAAGCTTCCCCCAGCTCCAGAAGCGTCTCCTTCGCCTGGAAACATAGCCATTTTGAAATCACCCATATCCATTTTTTCGAAGCGTGCAGCTAAATACCTTTTGATAAAAAGATATCGCTCTATCCATATCATTAACCGGGATTTCAAACCAGCCTACAGTAACTTTCTTCATAGTCTCGGAGATTTAATTTTTTAATCACAACGTGGCTGAAAATCAATTCAGTGACAGATTTCCATCACACTCTTGTCAACTTTATTGGGTAAGATTTTCCGGCATTCCACTGACATACATAAATATTCTCGTCCTGATCGACACATACGTCATGGCAATGCTTAAATATTGCTTCAGATTGTACCATTAGCTGTAGTTCACCATTTCGGTATTCAGGAGCTGTTCCGCCTGGGTTACGATACGACCTTATTGTCTTTATCCAAGATAGCCACAAAGCCAGAATCAGGTGTTTGCTCCAAATATCGAAGCCTCGACCAACAAACTCCAGCGCTAGAGATTGTCCCCATGAATCACAGGTCTGCAAACAAAAGCACCAGGGCAGAGAAAATCGTTTCCGTATGCTCTCCCCATCCATGGTGAATCGTTTAAAGGAATTATGTCCACGCGGAGGTGCAAAGTTGGAGTAGGCGTCTTGCCTCCTCGCTGATCTACTGTAATACCATCTGCCGTGCTAAACTGCGCGTCCCCAGATCCGCTACCACCGAATTTGCGGATGAACTTGCCATTTTTATCGTAGTGTAGAAAAAACTGAGAACCATAGCCGTCCGCTATATACAAGTCACCGTTCGGAGCAACTGTAGTTTCTGTAGGCACAAAAGACATTTTCTCAGTATAAATCCCTTCGCTTAAAGGTGGGGCTATTTCCGTGACAATGGTGCCATTCGAGCGTAGTTTTTACTACTCTTCCTGCATTATCAGAAATCCATAGGTATTCTGCATCTCCCTCATCTACCAAAGTCAGGCCATGAGCCCGATCCATACCTAGTGTCCAGGCTTTAATGAATTTTCCAGATTGGTCATATATAATCACATTGTTTTTAGGCTCATCAGTGACCATAATCATCCGTCCTTTCCGATCCATCACCATTTCATGGCAATTGTTCACCGGTACTTTGGCTGGATCGAGCATACCCCACTTGGCATCTACTTGATATTTAAAATCGCCGTGACCTATTACTGCATCTGGTCTTTTGGCAAAGGAAAACGAAGGGGAAATTGACATTGCTAATCCTATCAGGGAGGTATTTTGAATAAACTTTCTTCTATTGGAATTCATGAGTATAAACTAAGGCTTCAATTTAAGTATTCTCTCGGAAACTAAATAAAATTATATATTTTAGGTCAAGACTAAATTAAATACAAATGAATAACTATTTAAAAGTAATCTCAATCACCCTACTAGTTGCACTACCCCTTTTCAAATCTCAAGGGCAAGAAATAGCATTACAGCTGTATTCCTTGCGCAATGAAATGAAAATTGACCCTGTAAAATACCATGAGCGTATTGCTGAATGGGGTATCTCTGCTCTCGAAGGCGGTGGCACTTATGGAATGACGGATACAGAATATTTAAAACTACTAGCCGATAATAACCTCAGGGTAATAGGTGTAGGTGCAGAATACCTCCAACTCACCAAAAACTTACAGCCTATACTAGACAAGGCGAAAAAATACGGAGCAAAATATGCGATCTGCTACTGGATTCCTCATGCGGAAGGTCCTATTTCTATGGAGGAAATTAAAATTGCAACTGCTCTTTTCAATGCCGTAGGTGCAGAATTGAAGAAAGAAGGAATCACTTTCCTTTATCACCCCCATGGATATGAATTTGCCAAGGATCGAAATAAGGTCAGATTCAATTACATGCTGGAAAACGCCAAAAATTTTGCCTTTAACATGGATGTGTACTGGGTAAAAATGGGCGGTGGAGATCCACTGAAAATCATGAAAAAATACATGGAAAATTCCCGATTCTACACCTCAAAGATCGTAGAAAAGGAACACTTGGATCTAAAAATGGTCAAGGCGATGTGGAAACCAATGTAATTCTCGGTACAGGAGATATAGATATTGCTGGAATCATCAAGGAAGCTAAAAAACAAGGTACCGAATACTTAACAATCGAAGATGAAAGTTCCAGATCCGTCACCCAAATCCCATTAAGTGTAGCATTTATCAAAAGAGAACTGGAGAAAAGCAACTAGCCCTCGAAGAGCAGATACATCAACTAGTGAGAATGGGATTGGTTCGTAAAATGCGGGAAGTTTTGTTGGAAGTAAAAGGTGAAAAGTATCCGAGCCTATACTAACACAAAAAAAACAGGGGTTTCTTTTCATTTTCTGTTTTCTTTACGCTGAAAATTTACTTTGATTTCAATTGCACACATGAATGATTATCAGGTTGCGGTCATAGGCAGTGGGCCATCGGGCGCTATGGCAGCCTATTATTTAGCCGAAAAAGGTATTTCCACAGTTATCCTAGAGAAAGAAACCTTACCTAGGTATAAAACCTGTGGAGGAGGATTGGTTTTCAGAGGTAGACGCAAATTACCCTTTGATATTTCATCTGTGGTGGACCGAGAATACGACCGAATGAAGGTCTACATGGCGGGTGAATCGAAAGTACTTACCACAGTGCGGGACGTTCCGGTGATCAGCATGGTGATGCGGGACAAGTTTGATAATTTCCTGATCGAAAAAGCGAAAGAAGCCGGGGCAACTCTTAAGCAAAATCATAAGCTAACTTCTATTACTTTTGGTGAAAACCCCATCCTTCACACCAGTCAAGGAGATATTCAGGTTAGGCTGATAATTGCGGCAGATGGAGCGCTCAGTCCTACTGCCAAACTCGCCGGCTGGGAAGAAACCCGTAAACTTATCCCTGCGCTAGAATACGAAGTTGAAGTAAGTCCTGCAGATTTCGAGCGATTGTCAAAGGAAGTGCGCTTTGATATGGATAGTGTTCCTCATGGATACGCTTGGAGCTTTCCCAAGGAAAATCACCTTTCTCTAGGCATTGCTTCTACCAGAAGGAAGAGAATTGATCTCAAAGCGTATTATAAGAAATACCTGGAACTGTTGGAGATTAAGGAAGTCATCAGCGAAAAAGCACATGGGTTTCAGATCCCAATTACTCCAGAACAGATGGTTTTTACAGAAAAAATGTCTTGCTGATCGGAGATGCTGCAGGTTTCGCAGATCCAGTGACCGCAGAAGGAATCTCGAATGCGCTTTGGAGTGGGGAATTGGCTGCTGAAGCAATTATAGAATCTGAGCTAAATCCAGAAAGGGCTGGCAGCATTTACCAGCAAAAACTGGAAAAAGAGATGCTTCCTGAGATCAGAACATCCCAAACAGCAGCCAAATGGTTCTACAGCTACCGGATCATCCGAAATATGCTCTGAGAAAATATGGAGATTACGCCATCAACTTCATGACTGACATCTACATCGGTAACAGAACTTATCCAAAAGATCTGATGAAGACCATCAAAAATAAAATTCTAGAGATCAAAAACCCATTAGCGTAAAGGGGCCATTTTAAGTGAAGTAGAAAAGTTGAAATCCCGACCTTACTATTTGCCTTCAAGCCAAGAACGTTTCGAATAGAACTCTGCAGGGAATCAAGGTTATTCATTCTGGAAATAGTGAATTTAGCTGCTTTCGGTTCCTGTCTTATTTTCCTTAATTTCTAGGCCAGCATATCCTAAAAAAGTATCGTAATCCAGCTCCTTCGTGGTGTACACATCTTCAAAAATCTCAGTCAAGGGAATTCCAGCCATTTCTTCACAGGTTTGCTGAAACTCTGCATCTGTAAATCCCCTGCCTAGATTTTGATAATAATGGGTGTAAAGTCTTCGCATGACATCATCCAAAGAAAGCTTATTTTCAGAGGCATTTCTGATCCCGAAATCAAGCAGCATACCCACCACAGGTCCTTTCGCATAATAAGAAATAGAACGGTCTAAGGACCCTCAGCCATCGTGCCAAAAGGTCCATCGCCCCAAGTAGCAAAACTTGCTTCCACTAATGATTGATGAACTTTTCCGGGATCATTTCTCAAATTCATTGATATTACTTCCAGGTTTTCGAAAAGCTCTTTTTCACTCATCAATCCACCTCTAAGTGTCACCAAATACTCATCAGTAAACAGATAGCCCTTCGCTCACCCAAAGCAAGTTTGTCTTAGTGCCTTTGTCATAGTCAAATGGTCCCAATTCAAAAGGGCGGATACGCTTAACATTGTAATGATGAAAATACTCGTGTGCGAGAAAATTCATCATTCTGAGCACACCTTCCTTATACTCCATCTGCTTGCCATCGAAGCTGACTGTAGTATTATTTAGATGCTCAATACCTCCTCTTCCTGGACCTATTGCTATAAAAGTATATTCCTCAAAAGGTATGTCTCGCATAATCTCCACGGATGATTCTACCACCTTTTTGAGATTTTGCATAAACGCCACTCGATCAAATTCACCCATTTCATAGCCAATAAACCTATGTTTCACGCCTTTAACTTCGAATGATGGCAACTCTTCCAACTCCCCGATCAAGAATGGACTGTCATATAAAACATCAAAATCCTCAGCGAAATAGGTCCTTTTATCATCAGAAATTTGCTTGAGTCCAGTGGCTACATCGGCCCATCGATCTACATCAACAGTAACGCTTACTGGTCTATTGATTTCTCCTTCCAAATACATAAACAAACCTGCCGGTATTAAATACGCATGGGTAGAATCAACCAAACTATTGGCAACAAACTTCTTATCCGCTTTCACTTCATAGCTCAGCATAATCTCAGAATTTTTGCCTGACTTCAATTGCCAAGTATTGGAATTGAGTTCGGTAATCGGGATTTCAGTACCATCTTCCCCTTTTGCAATGACATTGGAAACCTCCTCAGAATAATTCATCAATTGATAATAGCCTGGCATCCAATTAGGCATTTTGAGTGTTACTGTGTCATTCTCTCCCACCCATACATTCAGATTTACCTGAATTTTCTGATTCTGCGGATCATCGATTGATACTCGGTAGTGAAAATTAGGAGCTACTTGCTGTGAAAAAAGTAAATCCCCGCTTCTTGCAAATAAAATCAAAACAAGAAGTAGAATACACTTAGGACTAGAACACGTCATAAAAGATCAAAATTTAAGGAATGGTCAAAGATAAAATAAATGACTGTTTAGAGATGGGAAATACTTCTTAGATTGCTCTATAATCAATATCATTTATCTCACTTATGAAAAACAACAAACTCTTTTTATCGGCATTTGCCTTGATTCTCTTTTTCTCAGTTTCAAACACCTCTTTTGCGCAGCTACAAGCACCAGCACCTAGTCCAGCAGCTTACGTTTCCCAAAATGTGGGCTTCACCAAAATCAGCATTGACTACTCCTCTCCTGCTGTCAAAGGCAGAAAAGTTTTTGGTGAACTTGAAAAACATGGCGTTACTTGGAGAGCTGGCGCAAATGGCCCAACAATCATTGAATTCAGTACCGGAGTAAACATTGCAGGTAAAAACCTAGCTGCAGGCAAATATTCACTATTCATCACACCACAAGCTTCTGGTGACTGGACCGTCCACTTGAATGGAAAAGCTAATGCAGTTTTTGCCTACATGAAAGATGGTAAAATCGACGAGGAAGCAATGGCAAAAGACGATGCGGTTGCGATCAAAGTGACGCCGATTACAGCTCCTGAAACCTTCGAAAGACTGGCATACTTCATCTCTGCTGAAGACAATAAAGTTGCAACGGTAACCTTTATGTGGGCAGACGTAATGTTATGGTTTGAGGTAGATACCCAAGTGGATCAGAAGCTAGAGCAATTCAAAGGCGTTTTCTAACTTTCAGCAAACTTCAAATTTTATAAGGCCCGGATCAATTCCGGGCTTTTTTTGATTAAGACAATTCTCCTTAAGTTGCATGTAGGATTTTATTAGAGTCAGCCCACTTAACCTTCGTAGATCCATGGTACTTAATCCAAAACTTATTTTTCATCTGATCCTTGGTATTGGACTTCTGCTTTTACAATCCTGCAAGCCAGAAACCAAAGAAATCACCAAGCCAAATATCGTCCTCATCGTGTCAGATGATCAAGGTTGGGGTGACTTGGGAATCAATGGAAATCCAAACGTACATACGCCCAATATTGACAAGCTAGCTGAAAATGGAGTGCAATTCAGTAGATTCTACGTAAACCCAGTTTGCTCTCCTACCCGAGCGGAGATTTTGACCGGCAGATATCATCCTCGTGGCGGAGTATATTCTACATCCAGAGGTGGTGAGCGATTGGATCTGGACGAAAAAACCATTGCGGATATCTTCCAATCGAATGGGTATAATACGGCTGCATTTGCCAAATGGCACAATGGCTCCCAACCTCCTTATCACCCAAATAACAGAGGCTTTGAAGAGTACTATGGCTTTGCCTCCGGCCATTGGGGCAATTACTTCAACCCTATGCTGGAGCACAACGGTGAGGTAACCCAAGGAAAAGGATTCATCATCGATGACCTCACAGATCATGCGATGGAATACATGGAGAAAAACACAGATCAACCTTTCTTTGTTTACTTGGCATACAATACTCCACATAGTCCTATGCAGGTTCCTGATGTCTGGTGGGACAAATACAAGGATGCAGCTATAGATACTACTCATCGCTATGCCGATAAAGAAAAGATGGATAAAACACGAGCTGCTTATGCACTATGTGAAAACCTGGACTGGAATGTTGGCAGAGTTGTAGACAAACTCGATAGTCTGAAGCTTTTGGAAAACACGATCGTGATCTATATGTCTGACAATGGACCAAATGGCTGGAGATGGAATGATGGACTAAAAGGCATTAAAGGAAGCACTGACGAAGGCGGCGTACGTTCTCCTTTTATCATGTATTGGAAGGAAACATTAAAACCACAAATCATCTCCCAGATTGCCAGCACGATTGATATTTTGCCTTCACTGATGGACATGGCAGGAATCACAAATCCCTTCGAAAAGCCTCTTGATGGCGTAAGTTTGAAGCCTTTACTTATGGGTTCACAGGAAGAATGGGAAGAGCGAAATGTGTATAGCCATTGGAATGGCAGAGTCAGTGTACGTAACCAAAACTATATCTTGGATAGCGATAATCAGTTGTATGACTTAAAAGCAGATCCTGGACAGGATCAGCCTATTGCTCAGGCTCCATCTGCTGCTTTTACAGAATTATCTAAAGCAAAAGAAGAGTGGATCAATTCTGTGTTATCAGAGCTTGATCGCGACAGGCAGGAGATATTTCCAGTAGGATACAAAGACAGCAAGTACACACTCCTACCAGCCCGAGATGGGATTCCCCATGGAGGCATCGAGCGGTCCAGCATTCATCCCAATTCCTCCTTTTTCACCAATTGGACATCCACTACCGATAGCGTCACCTGGGATACTGATATTCTGACCTCAGGGAAGTACAAAGCAACTGTTTATTATACCTGTAAGCCTTCAGCAGTAGGTGCTACGCTAAAACTGAAACAGGGAGCAAATGAAGTCAGCACTCCCATCAATGAAGCCCATGACTCAGACTATTTAGCCGTGGAATATGATCGCTCTCCTCGGGATGAATCCTATGAGAAGGATTACAAACCCTTGGAAATCGGAGTAATTCAATTGGATAAAGGCCATCATCCTATTACCATGAAAGCTTCAGAAATAAAAGGCCCGGAATTTATTGAGGTTAGGTTGCTGGTTTTGGAGAGAATTGATTAAATCCAAACCTCCTTCATTAAGTTTTTCAGTCTCTAATTCCTATCTAAATCACGAGAGGTCAAAAATTCTTCTAACTCACCATTAAAACCTAAATGGAACTTTTAGATTCGTTGCAATCGGCTGATTGTCGTCAACTTGGGCAGGGATAAACTTCGGCAAGGAACTCATCACCCTTATGGCTTCTGCTTCCAACGCTTCGCCATTTTCAACCGTTTCCAAAACCTCCACATTACTCACATCTCCATTTTCATCTATACGCACATTCAGAAGTATCCGGCCTTTTGTCTCTGACTTTGGAGCTTTAAGATTTTCACTGATATGCTGTGAAATTTTAGCGTAGGTGCATTTTTCAATCTCCTGAGACGTACCCGAATCCTCACAGCCAAATGCTATGAATCCTCGTTCATTCGGCTTTCGATTTGGTTTGATGTAGGAAAAAGGTTGACCATTTACATTTAGCCCAATCATTCCTAAGCCTTTTTTGTAATACAAATTATAGACTGTCCCTTCCCGTTCTGAACTTTCCGTTTTCACTTCCAAGAGATCTGAAAATTCACAAAATGGAGTCGAATACGTGCTAGTCAAACTCACCACTTCATAGCTCCAGACCTGATCGCTACTTTTCCATTTTGTACCTACTTCTGGATTAGAAGGAAACTCCATGGATTGCCTGTTTTTCTCCTGATTCAAACTAAAAACGGCCTCATCCTCAGTACGCCAATACTTAGTTTTCACATCACCATTTGAATAGGATTGAGTTTCCACTAAAAAATATTTGCCCTCAAACTCTACGCTATCCCCAGCGAAAGTCGAAACATAGGAATTGTTTCCATAGGTGAGGTTTTTCTTCAACCCTACCTCCACAGGCCAATAGGCACCAGAAGCATTTTCAAAGCAGTTACTTTCCTGTCCAAAAAGATGAATAATAGACAGGAAAAAGATAGAAATTGAGAGTGGGCACTTCATTGATTTGAATCTCATAGGTAACGACATTTCTGAGCTAAAAATACTGCTATTTTTGAATGGGAAAGAAACTAGATATAAATCCCCCAGCCGTGGTCTGTGTCTCACAGACCACTTCGTTCACAAATCATTTCGGTCTGTGAGACACAGACCGAGGCGATGGCTATTAGTTGATAGCGCTCAAGGATAAAGCAAATACTTTTCTCGCATTTTCTTATAGGCAGTAAGCTCAGGTTCCCAGCCTGCTCGAATCTCTTCCATAGGAACACCATCAATGATTTGCTGTCTGAAATCCCCCCTACCTATCTGCATTTCGATGGTATTCATCTGGTTGCTGAGCTTAGAATCAAAAAACTTTTCCTTCTCTGGGCTAGCTTTATAAAGCTCACGGATCCATTCAAAATTGATTTGTCCGCTAGCTCTTAATTTTTCAGTGTCATATTCCCGCAGATCAATTCCATAGCAAACCTGATCCATAAAAAGTGGGGTTTCAGCCATGCCTTTGATACCTGTTGGGGTGAAGCTGAACTCGTAGATTCCCTTGTAAGCAGGACTTCCCAACACGGTAAAAGGAAAATAAGTACCGCGTCCAAGATTGATGTACGTTCCTTCAAACATGCAAAGGCTAGGATAAAGCAAGACCGACTGCGGAGTATTCAAGTTTGGCGAAGGAGACACCGGTAAATCGTACCGCATATCATGCGCATAATTTGCGACAGGAATTACCTGTATATCCGCTTTCACCTTGTTTGCCAACCAACCTTCTCCGTTGGCCATCATCGCAAACTCCCCTACGGTAAGACCATGAGCCATAGGAATAGGAAACATCCCGATTCCTGATTTGTAGTTCATATCCAGCACCGGACCATCGATCAAATACCCGTTTGGATTTGGCCTGTCCAGGATAATCAAGCGCTTACCATTTTCCTGACAAGCTTCCATGAGCCGAGCCAAGGCATTGATATTGGTGTAAAATCGTACTCCCACATCCTGCAAGTCATAGATCAGAATATCCACATCTGCCAAATCCTCCTTGCTAGGTTTGCTTTTTCTACCATAAAGGGAAATTATAGGAATCCCTGTTCGCTCATCTTTCTCATCACTCACTTTTGCGCCAGCACTGGCATTTCCTCTAAAACCATGCTCCGGCCCAAAAACTTTTACGATGTTGATTCCTAAGCTCTGTAAGCTATCTACCAAGTGAGTTTTACCGATAATAGAGGTTTGGTTGGCCAGTACGGCTACGCGTTTGCCTTTCAAAAGCGGCAAGTACAATTCCGTTTGATCTGCTCCGGTTTTGATTTCTTGATCGGTTCCTTTGGCTTGTTCTGCAGGAAGTTTTGTGGTGCAAAAACAAAGGAGTATGCTCAGCGCAAAAAGTGAGATCGATTTCATGAGTTGGTTAAGTTTATTTCAGGATTTTTAAAAATACGTCATTGGGATGAACTAGGCAATTCAGATTATATAATGTGTCAGGCAGAGCGGAGTCAAAAGCGGTGTCAGATCTCCACTGTCTTATTGTTGTTAAAAAATATATCTGTATCTGCTTAGCTGCACATACCTACTTTGAATTAAACCTAGAAGTTCAAATTTGGCAATTCCCCCTTCCCAAAAGGGGGCAAGGGGAATTATTTTTGGCTAGTGCCAGATAAAATTCCTCCACCGTGGTCTGTGTCCCACAGACCACTTTAGGTTTATTTCGTTTCGGTCTGTGGTGATCCGCCACGGCGGATAGGCACAGGCCGAGGTATATAAAATCCTAACCACCCAACCTCCTGGTCACCACTTTATCAATTGCTTCAAAAAGCTGTTTGGGGTGACGGGTTCGCCAACTCACATCGTTTAACTTCCCTCCCATGACCAAGTACCGGTCTACACCAAACCTGCTCATTTCAGACAGGACATGATCCTGCAGGTTTAGCATGACGATCCAGCCGTCTTCTAATTCATCCTGCCATTCGTCGTAGTAATCATCAGCCTCCAGATCACCATGGAAGTTGAGCACATTCTCACAAATCAGTATGTATTTATTGATGCCCTCTGCGATCATCAATTCGATGATATTCCGCTTCAAGGTCATAATATCATTGTTCAGCAGGTCATTCCACTCACCTATAAATTCAATCACAGCAAAACCAAGGTGATAGTCCGCATAGAGTACTTTCAGAAAAAGCGTCTCAGATTCCATGCTATCCCACTGTGGGTGAATCAGAAAATTATAGATCTGATCGGTAAAGTGAATCTCGCTGTTTTGATATTCAAAAAACGGAGATTGAGGATCCTCCGAAGCGATGTAAAGATGTCTCCAGTTAAAATATGGCTCAAGCGTATGCATGGTAGGTAAACAGAACTGACCTAGGCAAAGTTGCAGTTGATCCCTCCATTTACACTTCCCACCCCGTGGTCTGTGAGACACAGACCACTTTCATTCCCCATAGTCTGTGTCCCACAGCCTCTTTTTTTTCAGTTTATGTCGTTTCGCTCTTCTAGTATAGTTTATTTCGGTCTTTGGTGATCCGCCAAGGCGGACAGGCACAGACCTAGGTGAAAACTGCAATATTTTTATTCCAAGCCTGCCTGCAGCAGGCAGATCTGAAGACTTGAACCAAGAATCTTGAAAGGCCTAAGCACCTACTTTTGTGCCAACGGCACCACAAGTAACAGCCCTGAATACAGCGAAGCGAAATTCAGGGTAGGTGAAATTGATGTTGAAGCCAAGAGTGCCAAAGGCACGATCTGTATCCCTTGTTCTGTGTCCCATAGACCGTGGTGAGCAAGGAGTAAGGTTGTATAAACCTTCCTTATTTAAACATAAATCTTTTAACGCTCTCAAATAGCCTAAAAGCATTAGGAATTAAAAAAACTGCTTTTCGTTTTCGGGGTAAATGATATCTTTAGGAATCAATTTTTATCAACTACCCGAACATGGCTCATTTTTATACATCAATTGCTGAAAAAACTTGCAGATGCCTGTCCAAAATCACCCGAATCGATGCCCAAATCGACGATTTGGTGTATGAGTTAAATGGATTGACAGAGGAGGAGATTAGGATCGTGGAGGGGGTGAAGGATGAGTTACACTAGGCCAAAAAATATTGAATTTTGTTATATTTCAATTCACATAGTGAATAAATGTTTAATTGAAATCAGTCAAATAATTGGTCATAAAAGTCAAGATAAGTCACCAATTGCATTGTCGGATACTTTTAAGTTTTACTTATTCACTTTGCATAATACATTTATATTAGAACTCACCAAACTTCTGGAAAGAGATAATAAAAAAGAAAAATGAACATTTCGCTAGTCTTGAGAAGTTAAATAATAAATTACTAAACATAGTTGGCTTACAATATAAAAGTCAGTTTAACAAAAACAATGTACTTATTAATGAAATTAGAGAAAGTCTTATATTTAATAAAATATTAATCCTAAGAGACAAAAAGGTAGCTCACATAGATAATTCAAGATTGATTAGTGAATTTTCATTTCTCACATTTTCGATTGAAGAACTCAGTGATTTAAATACTGTTTTAGGTAAGATTAAAATATTGTTTAATAATTGTTTATCTGTGTTTGATATAGAATTGCTCTTGCCATCATTTACACAAACTTCCAATTTTTTAACTATTCATGAAGAATATAGAAGTTTTTCTCACAGTAAACCTAGTGAGTTCTAGAAATGGAAAAATGAAAACTTTAAATAAATTTAAAATAATTAGAATATAATAAATCGGCGGACAACAAACCTCCTATAAATGACTCAAAGACCGCAAAGGCCGTCAGCTAGATTTCCAAGATATTCTGCATTATCAAAAAATCATCAAGGCGCTTGTGGAGACGGATAGGGTGATGAGGGAGATAGATGGGGAGGGGGTGGTATAAAGTTAAAATCAATTAATGTAATTATGAGTGAAGAATATTTAATTATTAATTCAATTTTAGAAATAATTAAAACTAATGAAAGAGTCATCGACAGCTCAATTGTAAATAGCATAAAGAGGAGTGTGTGGGATAATAAATTTAGCATAAAATATGATCAAAACATCCATGATAGTTATATTAGAAAATTAGAAAATGAAGGCTTTATAAAAATTAATGTTCGAAGAAGCGGAGGTAAAACAACTTACAGTAGCATAAAATCAGGTCCATTATCTAAAATAGATTATTTAGAATATATAGAAAATAAGGAAAAATATGCTAAAGAGCAATATATTTATTTAATAAGTAATAACTATCAGCCATCAGGCACTATAAACCCATTTCACATTGAGGAATTATCTACAGATCATATCGACAATATTAATAAAAACCTGTCTTCTCAACAAGAGAAAGGAGGTACTAAAGCCATGCCTTCCACTTGGAGGTCTAAATTTAACAATATTACTTTCATATTATTTTTAATATGCGCAGCAATATTTGTTGTTTTTTTTGTGTTGGTTATAGGGCCGTATTTAATAGGGATGATTTCAATTGTTGGCCTTATGTTTATAGTATATTTATTTTTATCTGAGAAAAAATCTAAATGGTAATTCCCCATCCCCTAGGTGTGAAACTAGTGTTGTTCTATGCGTAGCTTATATCTATGCTTTTTTTTTATTTTTCAAATTGAAAAAGCTCTCTAAAAAGTTCAACCCCTCTGGGGTTGACATTTCAAATCAAGATCACCTATCCACGGGTTGCACCCGCGGTTATTGAAAAGTTGGACCTCTACGTGGTCATAAGGTGAAAGCAAAAACTTACCTATTTAAATAATCCTGAAATGCATGCCCATTTCGGTTGAAATCTAATCTTTCAATAACTGTTCTGAACAAATGATCCTGAAAGGATCAAACCTCTCAATAGCCATGGGTGCAACCCACGGTAAAAGAGCATCCAAATCCACCCCACGACCCCGAAGGTGGTCGAACTTTTTACATAATACCCATTGCCAATACCACCCAAATTCCCGAAATTCCAACACTCCACTAAGAGTAGAAACCTATACTAAGCGTAGATTGTATCTATCCTTTTTTATATTCTAGCATTTGCAATTCCCGATATGTTCAACCCCTCCGGGGTTGCCATATCCCATCACTATTTCACTTCCACGGGTTGCACCCGCGGTTATTGAAAAGTTGGACCACTCCGTGGTCATAAGGTGAAAGCAAAAACTTACCTATTTAAATAATCCTGAAATGCATGCCCATTGCGGTTGAAATCTAATCTTTCAATAACCGTTCTGAACACATGATCCTGAAAGGATCAAACCTCTCAATAGCCATGGGTGAAACCCACGGTAAAAGAGCATCCAAATCCACCCCACGACCCCGAAGGTGGTCGAACTTTTTACATAATACCCATTGCCAATACCACCCAAATTCCCGAAATTCCAACACTCCATTTTTCCACTAAATCCAGATTTTTATGAGCACTTACACACAGCTTATGTACCACATAGTTTTTTCCACCAAACACCGGGAACCCACACTTATCAAAGACGACAGACGCAGACTTTTTGCCTACATCCATCAACTCCTCACCAACAAAAATTGTCACCTATATCGGATCAATGGCGTGGAAGATCACCTACATATTTTAACCCATATCCATCCGACGATTGCGATTGCTAATCTGGTAAAAGACATCAAATTGGCCAGTGATGACCTGATAAAGGAGGAGAAGATTTTTCCTGATTTCCAGGGTTGGCAGGATGGCTATGGCGCATTTTCAGAAACTATAAAAGCCAAAGAAAGGCTAATGAAGTACATCAAAAACCAAGAGGAGCATCATCGTACCATTTCATTTGAAGATGAGTACAAATCCTTGTTGAATGAGTATGAAATCAAATTTGATCCTAAATATCTATTGTGATTTTTACATTGCAAGAGGTTCACCCACTCCGTGGTCGTGCTTGTGAATTTAGAACTAAAAGCAAGACCCCGAATGGGGTCAAACCATTAATAACCATGGGTGCAACCCATGGTAAACGAATATCCCAAAGTGAACCCCACGACCCAGAATGGGTCGAACAATATCAGATTGAAACTCTTGACTATCACCTTCGATCTCCGAATTATCAGTTCAGAACACATAATTATCACCTCGGAATGATTAGCGAGCGGCTAATAGGCGATAATGAGCAGCTCTGATCAGATTTTTTGCAGCTTCAGGGGAATGGTCCTATAGATGAGACATTCCGGGTTTTGAAAACCTCAAAGGTCTTTGGGTAACTTTGCTTTTTATTCCTGGTCTTTTTGGTTCACCCATAAAAAAAACGAAGAATTTTCTTTTTTGACCCGTCTGAGCGTAGTCAAATCATTGATTGGAACTGCGTGGGATTTGTAACTACACCCTCCTATTCTAACCAATTTATAATTGGTAATCTCCCCAAAGTTTTCTAAACCTTTTCTCTCCTGTCCAAGTAAAAACTACTATGAAGATCTTGGGAATACTTTTTTTCGCGATGTTGAGTTCTGGATTGCATGCTCAGTCGGTAATCGTAAATCCAGATGGAACTCACTCAGTGGTTATTGATCATGGCGTTCACAAAGTAATAGTCAATCCTGACGGAACCCACACCGTTGCCGTGAATCCGGGCAGCAACAATATCTTGGTAAATCCCGATGGTACTCATTCACAAATTATTGGGAATGGAAACTCGAAAATCATTGTAAATCCAAATGGAACCCATTCCATCCTATTCTCACAAGATGATTCCCAGCAAGTAGCTGCAAAACCAAACTCAGGATACCCATCCTTTTTCTTTAAAAAACGGGGAACCAAAACAATCATCCTTCCTGATGGGTCGGTTCTTCATTTCAAGAAAGTGAAGAAAAAGAATAAGTCACAAATTAATAATAGACCTTCGAGGTTTTAAAAACCTCAAAGGTCTAATCTACTTTTCAGATCTCAGCCTTTAGCTTTCTGACTTGGCTCTTGTGTCTTGAATCTTAGGTCTTACTTCTTGATACTTGCTACTCTAAAAACTACTCACTTTTCAATGAATCCACTGGATTTGAAGTAGCAGCCTTAATCGATTGATAGCTCGTAGTCAGCAAGGCAATCAGAATAGCGAATAAACCTGCACCAAGAAATACCTGCCAGCCTAACTCCTGCTTGAATTGGTAGTCTTCCAGCCACTTTTGCATGGCATACCAAGCGATAGGTGATGCGATCACAAATGCGATAAGAACTAGCTTGGCGAACTCCTTAGAGAGTAATACTACAATACTTCCTATGCTGGAACCCAGCACTTTTCGTATGCCGATCTCCTTGGTTCTTTGCTCTGCCGTAAAGGCTGTCAAGGCAAATAAACCCAAACAAGCAATCACTATTGCAAAACCAGCAAAGATGCCAAAGACTTTGCCTAGACGGGTTTCTGAGGCATACATTTGCCCGAATCTATCGTCAAGGAAAGAATAAGTAAAGGGTTGCCCCGGAGCCAGTTCACTCCATTTTGCCTCGATGAAACTTACTACCTCATCTGTATTTGCAGAATTGAACTTGAAGGAAGCAATGCCGCTTGGACTTTCACTCAGAAAGATCATCACTGAACCTATATTTTCTTTGAGCGACTCGAAGTTGAAGTTTTTGACCACCCCTACCACAGTCTTACTTTCCAATTCATCCAAATTAGCGGTCTCGTTATTACCCGCCATGGAGTAGATCTTTTGACCTATAGGATTTCCGATGAAGTTGAATTTCTTTGCGGCTGTTTCGTTGAGAATCACAGCGCTGGAATCAGAGGGGAAATCCATGGAAAAATCTCTCCCTTCCACTATTTCCATTCCCATGGTCTTCACGTAATCGTAGTCCACCTGCCAGTTTTGTAAGCTGACCATATTTTCGGTTTGCTTGGGATCCCTGCCCTCTGCCCACCAAGGCGTGTCTGATCTCCAGGTTCCAGACACGGGCAGATATCCGGTAATTGTCCCCGACTCCATCATACTATTTGCCAGAATCTCTCGCTTGAAGGTCTCCGCCTGACCCTCTAAAGCATAGATATCATCCACGGTGATAATCTGCTCCTTATTGAAGCCGATCTTCTTGTTTTGTATGTAATTCAGCTGGTTGAAAACTGCGATAGTGGCGATCACCAAAATGATAGAGATCGCAAATTGAAATACCACCAGCGAGCTTCGAATCATTCCACTTTTCATTCCCATGGAAACCTTTCCTTTCAGAATGCTAATCGGCTTGAAACCGGAAAGGAAAAATGCCGGATAAATACCTGCAAGTACGCCCGTACCAATCGCTCCTAAAATCAAAATCAGATAAAAAGACCCAAAGCTAAATGGCATGGCAAGTTGCCGAGCTGCCAAGTTATTAAACAGAGGAAGTAACAAAGAAACCAGAGGCACCGCGATCAAAAAGGAGATAAAGCTCAATAGTATGGATTCCATCAAAAACTGTCGAATCAAGTGCGTTCGGAATGAACCCATCACTTTCCGAATTCCTACTTCTTTGGCACGGGAAGAAGATCTCGCCGTGGACAAATTCATAAAATTGATACAGGCAATAACCAGAATAAACAAGGCAATTGCCACAAACAGATAGACGTAGGTAACATTGAAATTAGGCTCAAATTCCCCCATCAGGTCACTTTTCAGGTGGATATCCAAAAGAGGCTGAACTTCATATTCCATTTTCCCACCATTTACAAACATAGTCTCCAGCGAAGCTCCTTCGCCGAATAGGTTACCCAACTCAGGTGTTATGTTCTTTTCTACCAGAGATTGTAATTTTTGATTTAAAGCGTCAGGATCTGTGCCTTCTCTTACTTTCAGATAAGTCTGGAAATTATTACTTAGCCATGAACTGGTCTGCGCTTCTTCCAATCCCTCCATGGCCAATAAAAAATTGAAGTGGAAATGACTGTTTTGAGGAATATCTTCATAGACTCCAGTGATCCTAAAATCCATGTCATTATCCAAAATCAAGGATTTCCCTATGGCACTTTCCCCTGGGAAATACTTCTCTGCGATACTCTTGCTGATGGCCATGGTATTTGGTTCTGCCAATACCCCATCTCGGTTTCCTTCTAGAAGCGGAGTTCCAAAAACATTGAAATAGTCCTTGCTTGCCCAGATTACGCCATTTTCCTTGATGTTCTGATCTACTTTTTTCACCAGGTAAGAACCACGTCCTCTAAAGTTAACCGCATATTCCACCTCAGGGAATTCCTCAGGAAGAGCTTCAGCCATTGGAGCCGGTGCTTGGACCATATTCCAATGATTCCCACCAAAAATGATATCCGCATGAATCCTGTAGATCTGATCGGCATCTTTGAAGTGCTTGTCGTAGGAAAGCTCGTTGATTACAAAAAGTGAGATAATCATGCAGACCGCCACGCCCACCGATAGCCCTAGGATATTGATGAAGGTGTAGAACTTATGCTTCTTTAAGTTTCTGAGGGCGATTTTGAAATAGTTCTTAAGCATGGTTAGATAATTAAGGATTGAAACATAGGAAAATTGGAAGATTTAAAATTCAGATTTTGGAAGGCGGTAAGGTTGCCAGATATCTGGTTGTCTTTGTCCTCCAATCTATAAGTCTTTCCTTTTTATTCGATCTAGCTTCTTGGTTCTTGACTCTTGATTCTAGTTACTTGGAACTTGCTACTTAAGTCTTATTATCAGCTACTTCCTACTCACTTTTCAAAGACTCCACAGGATTTGCAGAGGCTGCTTTAAACGCCTGATATCCTACGGTAATCAGAGAAATCACAATCAAAAGCACACCTGATCCAGCAAATATCCACCAGCTCAAATCTGTCTGGTAGGCATAGCTTTCAAGCCAGTTATTCGCGAAATACCAGGCAATAGGAATGGCAATCAGGATAGAAACCAGGATCAATTCGATAAAGTCTTTTGAAACCAAAGTCAGCACGCTCATTAAAGAAGCTCCCATGACTTTGCGCACTCCAATTTCCTTTTTGCGCTTCTCTGCAGTAAATGCGGCCAAGCCAAACAAACCTAGACAAGACAGGAAAATCGCCATAACACCGAAGTATTTTGCCAGCTTGGAAACCCGCTGCTCGGAGGCATAAAGCGACTGGTAATCTTCATCCATAAAGGAGTAGTTCAAGGGCTGTCCAGTAAATTTTTCATAGACATCGGAAACACCTGCAATACTAGCCTGCTGATCATTTGACTCAATTCTCACCATTACCTTTTGAGCAAAACTCGGATCATATTTCAAAAAAGCTGGCTTTACTTTTTCCTTCAAAGATTCAAAATGGAAGTCCTTCACCACACCGATCACCTCTTTGTCCTCGCCCCATAAGTTGACTATTTGACCCACTGGATCTTGGAAACCTATAGTTTGAACTGCTGCTTCGTTTAGGATTATTTTATTTTCTTCCTCCCCATACTCAGGAGAAAAGGCTCTTCCTGCCGCCATGTCAAAACCCATGGTTTCAATCAATCCCATGTTGATACTGATATTTTCAAACTTGACTTGTTCCTCTTCATTTTTACCCTCCCAAGTCAGACCGATAGTCGCACTGGCAAGTCCAACCAATGGGTGTGATAAGCTGGATGCATTGCTTACCCCAGCTACTTTTTTGGTTTCTTCAAGATAGGCCTCCAATTGGTTTGGAGTTATTCCAGAGGCATTCAATTCCAATAATTGAGCTTGATTATAACCCAGATTTTGATTTTGGATATAGCTCATTTGCTTGCTCAAAACCGTGATCCCGATAATCAGTAGAAGTGAGATTGAAAACTGAAATACTACCAGGCCTTTTCTGGCTAAAAGCTCTCCAAAACTTCCCTTGATAGTAGTTTTCATCACCTCCACTGGCTTAAACTTGGAGAGATATATAGCTGGGTAAATCCCTGCCAATAATCCGGTAATCAACCAGACACTGAATAAGATGATCAGCACATCTGGCTTAAATGATAGCGTCAGGGATTTGGAAGTGACCTGATTGAAAAAGGGCTGAAGAACAAAAGACAACAACACTGCTAAGACTAGGGCAAATAGGGTCAAAACCAGTGATTCTGATATGAATTGGCCGAAAAGACCAGCTCTACTTGCTCCCATGGATTTCTTCACACCAATTTCCTTTAACCTACTCATAGATCTGGCCGTGGTCAAATTCATGAAATTGATGCATGCGATAACCAGGATAAAAATGGCGATCACTGAAAAGATTTTTACGTAGCTGATTCTTCCGCCGGCTACTTTTCCATCCTCATAAGTGCCATACAGATAGGTATCTCCAAATGGCTGTACAAAGACGGAGACATTGGACTCTACTTCCTTATTTGTGATGAAATCAGAGATCTGGGCATTAAAACCATTGATGTCAGTTCCTTCTTTTAAGAGGACAGTTGTGGTAGAATTGTAATTATCCCAATGGGCGCCCTCTCCCAGCATTTGTTTGAAATAGGGAAATGCAAGCAGAAAATCAGGCTTATCAAGGTCTAGTTTCCCGAAGTCCTTATAAACTGCGGTAACTTCTACCTCATTCGCAAATTCAAAAGCCTGCCATTTCAGAGACTTGCCTAAAGCCAATTGTGGACTTCCAAAAAGTTTGGTAGCCAAAGTTTCAGAGAGCGTGACGGCATTGATATCCGTTAATGCTTTTTGCGGGTTTCCAGCAACAAAATCCACATCGAAAATCTGGAAATACTCCTGATCTACAAAAAACCCACCCCCGGTCATTTTAGTATCTCCCTGCTCGAAAGTAACACCATCAATAAAAGAAGAATGCGCTGTTGCCTTTTCCACCTGAGACAATTCCACATTCATGGCTTCAGCCATCAACGCAGGGGTGTAAGGCACGGTGACAATCCCGGTGGAATTATCATGATTCGTCATCACCTGGTAAATCTGATCTACCTGAGTATGGTAGCGATTTATACTCATTTCATCCTTCACCCATAGCAAAATCAGAATGACCGTAGTCAGACCAACCGTCAACCCAAAGAGATTGATAGCAAAAATATGCTTGGACTTCATGAAGCTGCGGAAGGCGAGGAGGATATGATGGCGGAGCATGGGGAGTGGGAGGTTGGAGGTTGGAAGTGGGAGGTTATTTATCGGTTGATTTTAGTGTATTCCTAAAGGCGGCGATGCTATTCATCAAGTCAAAAGCTTGTTTATAACTATTCTGAAAGGATTCTTCTTCAATGTATCCGCGAAGTTTTGCTTTGTGAAGGCAGGTCACTACCTCAGCTAGTGATCTTAAGGAATAGCCAACAAATTTCCTGAATTCAGCTTGAGAATTACCAGTCGCTCCTTCTGCAATATTCAATGCAATAGAGTCAACTGCTCTACGGATTTGAGAAGTAAGGCTGTACAATTCCTCTTTTGGAAAATCTTTAGACATTCCAAAAATCATCTCGCCAAATACCATTGAAGTTTGCCAGATACGAAGTTTTTCAAATTTAAAATCCATCAATTATTCGTTTTAAATTATATATCAATCGACAACAAAGCTCAATAACCACATATACTGTGATCACCAAACTTCCTACATCCCGACTTCCTACTCCCTAACCTCCTACTTCCCGACTTTAAACGTGAAACTGCTCCCTAATATTCTCAGTCACTACTTTACCATCAAATAGGTTGATGATTCGGTGAGCATAGTTAGCATCATGCGGAGAGTGAGTTACCATGACGATGGTAGTCCCCTCGTTATTCAATTCTTCCAAAAGACGCATTACTTCCTCGCCATTAGTAGAGTCCAAATTACCTGTAGGTTCATCGGCAAGGATCACGGATGGCTTAGCTACAATTGCTCTGGCAATAGCCACACGCTGCTGCTGACCACCAGAAAGCTGCTGAGGGAAGTGATTTCTTCTGTGCATGATATTCATTCGGGTAAGCACTTCTTCAACCCTTTTTTTGCGTTCATCGGCTGCGATTTTAAGGTAAAGCAGTGGTAGCTCAACGTTTTCGAATACAGTCAATTCGTCGATCAGGTTAAAGCTCTGGAAGACAAAGCCGATATTTCCCTTTCTGAGTGAGGAACGCTGTCTTTCAGAGAATTTTGCAACTTCATGTTCAAGAAAGTGATACTCTCCATCATCAGGATTGTCCAGCAAACCAAGGATATTCAGGAGAGTGGATTTACCACAACCTGAAGGACCCATGATAGCGACAAATTCGCCTTTTTTGATTTCAATCTGGATGTTATCCAAAGCAGTTGTCTCTACCTCCTCGGTAGCGTACATTTTTCTGAGATTGACAGTTTTGATTACGTTCATGTTTGTTATTGTTAGATGTCCGATGTCGGGTGCCCGATGTGGGCCCCTAAGTCGTTGTTAGATTTTTATTGTTAGATGTCGGATGTCCGATGTCCGATGACCGATGTCGGGTGCCCGATGATTTGGGAACCTTAATCATTGTTTATAATTTTTTTTAAGATATCTATTAACCTCTGTGTTTCAAGGCACTTCATTTCTAGCTAATTAATCTTTGACTTGAAGGATTGCATCATGTTCATTAGGTGAAAAGCCTCTGCATATAGTTTATTAAACTGTTCTTTATCAATATATTTTCTTCTTTCAGCTTTATGAATGCAAGTGACAACTTCTGCTAAGGATCGAATTGCATAGCCTAAGAACTTCTTGTATTCAGGGTTAGATTGAGAAATCGATCCTTCAGCAATATTTAAAGCAATGGAATCCGCAGCACGCCTTATTTGTGAAATCAAGTTATATATCTCGTCCTTATGAAAGTCCTTGGTCACAAGGAATATATCTTCTCCAAAATCCATGGCCTTTTGCCATATTTGAAGCTTTTCGAATTTAAAGTGAGGCACATATTCTTCCATAGCTCTATATTTTAAAACAAGAAATCACTAGTCATTCCACCCTCAATACCTGTCATCGGACACCAAGCATCGGACATCAAGCACCCCACATCGGTCATCCGGCATCGGTCATCCAGCATCGGTCATCGGTCATCCGACACCCAACATCACTTTAGATCCAAAATCTCATTCTTCCCAAAATTCTCATACCCAGAAATAATCACTTTCTCTCCTTCTACCAATCCTTCCAGCACTTCGTAATATTCAGGGTTTTTATTGCCAAGACGGATATTTCGCTTTTCGGCATTTCCATCGGAATTGATCACGAACACCCAGTTTCCGCCAGTATCCTTGAAGAATCCGCCTGTAGGTAGCAATAAACTTTGCTCGCTGTCGCTTAGCTGTAATCGGATTCTTACACTCTGCCCTCTTCGGATTCCTTGTGGGCTTTCCCCGGTAAATCTCATATCCACTTCAAATCGCCCGTTTGTAATTGTAGGGTAGATCTTCGTGATCTCCAATTCGTGATCTACACCACTGAGAGTGAACTTTCCTCTCAGCCCACGACCGATTCTTGGTAGGTACAATTCATCGATCGGCACTCGAACTTTGAATTCATCCTGTACATCAATCTGACCATATCGCTCACCTGAATTGATCGCCTGACCAACTTCAATTTGCTCCATAGCTAGCTGGCCTGCAATGGGTGCTTTGATAACCAAACCATCAAGGATCTGCCCTACTCCATTCAGCGAAGCATTCATCCTGCTCTCAGACTGGCGGAGCTGCGCCAACTGGTACGATCTGGCAATGGAATCACTTTTATACGACTTATAAGTCAATTCCTTTCTTTTCAGGTTGTATTCATATTGCTCAGCTACCTCTTCAAATTCCCGGTCAGAAACCAGTTTCTTCTCATGTAGCTCTTTGAATCTTTTATATTGTGGCTCAAGTAAACTGATCTGATAATCTATCTCTGCTAATTGACCTTGCTGGCTCAAATCGTTTTGATCGAGGAAAAGACGGGTTTGACGTAAGTTGTTGATTTGCTCATAAAGCATGGTCTCACGCTGCATCACATCCAATTGCAAATTGGAATTAGCCATAATCAAAATCGTATCCCCCACTTCCACTACCGCTCCTGATTCACGAACGATCTGTGCTACCATACCGCCTTCGACTGCATCGAGAAAGAATGTCTGAGCTGGTTCGATCTGACCAGACACTAATATGTAATCGGTAAACTCCCCTTTCGAAACTGTCGCGATACTTAAGCGATCCTTCTCCACATTCATAGTAGAGCGATGATCTGCAAATCCGATTTGATAAATAATGCCGGCGACTAAAACAACTCCGCCTACTATCCAGGCGATACGTTTAGGGGTCCAGGTTTTCTTAGCTATTTTTCTATCCATTGTGTGTAAATGCCATTTTCGGGCTATCCCCTTTATGCCAAATGGTATGCCATGCAAAAAATCGTCCTTACAAGCTTGTTTCGTTGATTTATAGAAAATCCAGAGCGAGACTCGCGAACATTTTCGTCCGCGAGCGAACAAAAGAATTCAAAGTCGAATATTTTTTCCCTAACTTATCTCCCACCTCATTTTCTAAAAAACATGCCTAGTTTGTCCGAAATCAAACGTTTTGTATCAAATTTAAACAGGATGGTTTTTCGGTATGCTTTTGGAACAAGGGGGTACAACACGACGGAAATTTTTCCGCGTCTGAATAAATTCTTTAAACCATGAGCGAGCAACGAACAGGCAAAATTCTAATTGTAGATGATAACGAGGACCTATTAAAGGCAGCGAAAATTTTTCTAAAGCGGCATTTCTCTCAAGTGGATACGGAAACCAATCCAGACCTACTACCTATCCTCACTCATAATGAATCCTATGACGTGATTCTATTGGATATGAATTTTACCAAAGATGTGAGTTCGGGTCAGGAAGGATTCTACTGGCTGGATCGTATTCTCGAGCTTGACCCTTCGGCAGTCGTAGTTTTGATCACTGCTTATGGAGATGTAAACCTTGCGGTGAAAGCAATCAAGGAAGGTGCAACGGACTTTGTACTGAAGCCTTGGGAAAACGAGCGCTTGCTAGCTACGCTGAATTCTGCTCTGCAGCTTCGCAAAAAGAAAATGGAAGTGGATCTGCTTCGGGATCAGAAGCAGACGATGCAGCAGGATATAGATAATAAGTTCAAGGATATCATCGGGCAAAGTGATGCCATGCAGAAAGTCTTCGAGACTATAGAGCGCGTGGCTGTCACCGATGCGAATGTGTTGATTTTGGGAGAAAACGGTACCGGGAAAGAATTGATTGCACGTGCGATTCACCGGCATTCCAGAAGAAATAGAGAAGCTTTTGTGGGAGTGGATTTGGGTTCTATTACTCAGACACTCTTCGAATCAGAGCTTTTTGGACATAAAAAAGGATCTTTTACTGATGCCAAAGAAGACCGGGCAGGTAGATTTGAGCAGGCTCACAAGGGAACGCTTTTCTTGGATGAAATAGGAAACCTCCCTCTCGCGCTACAGTCTAAACTTTTAGCAGCTTTGCAAAACCGACAAGTAACTCGTGTGGGTGCAAACCGTCCAGTAGATGTGAATATTCGCTTGATCTCTGCCACCAATATGCCTATACATAATATGGTGTATGAAAATGGCTTTCGTCAGGATTTGCTCTATAGAATCAATACTATAGAAATCCAGCTTCCTCCACTTCGTGAGCGTGTGGAAGACATTCCACTTTTAGCAGATCACTTCATCGCCTTTTACTCTAAAAAATACAACAAAGACATACGTAAAGCTTCGGAACCACTGGTAAAACGCATGACCAAGTACCACTGGCCGGGTAATATCCGAGAATTACAACATAGTATTGAACGTGCGGTAATCATGTCCAATCATAATGTGCTGCAACCCGAAGATCTGTTTTTGCAGAAAATGGCTCAACCCGAGCGACAGGATGAATCGGTAAGTTTGGAGCATTTAAACATTGAGGATGTAGAGCGTATTTTAATCAGAAAGGCCCTGCAAAAGCACAATGGACATATCACCCGGGCGGCAGAAGAACTTGGACTAACTCGATCCTCTTTGTATCGCAGACTAGAAAAATATGGTTTATAAGCGGTTTTCCTTTGGCGTTGGACTTCGGATAATCGGTATCATCCTGAACCTCTACCTTGCGCTTTACCTTTATTACAGTCAGGACCTTTGGCTTGCTCCGGCAATCTTAGGTTTGATTGCTTTGATTCAGATTGGGGAAATGATTTATTATGTCAATTCCATCAACCATAAGCTGGCTAGATTTCTCGATTCCATACGATACGCAGATTTTTCCAGCTCCTTCACTTCGGACAGTAAAATGGGTAATTCCTTCCGTGAGGTAAACACTTCTTTCAATGAGGTCATGGAGGTGTTCAAACAAACCCGAGCTGAAAAGGAAGAACAGATGTTGTTTCTCCAAGTCATCATTCAGCACATCAATACCGGGATTATTTCCTTCAATGATGCTGGAAAAATTGGCGTGATCAATAACGCTGCAAAGCATTTACTGCAGATCCCGCAGTTTCGTGACATCACAGACCTAGGCAAACTCTCTCCAAAACTTCTGGAAGATGTAATGGAAATGAAGCCAGGTCGAGCGTATTTCCAAGAAGGTGAATCTTTCCCTCCACCTTATTATTCAATCAACTTCCCTGAAGATGGGCGGCCAAAGCTGGACTTTGCTTTCCCTTCAAAATATCAATGCAGAACTACAATCCAACGAACTCGAGGCTTGGCAAAACCTAACTAAGGTACTCCGACATGAAATCATGAATTCCATTACGCCGATTTCCAGTTTGGTAGAGTCACTTCGTACCATTTTGGATGAGGATAGTTACGTGCAGCAAGAGGGATTTCTAATTAAAAGAGATGGCTTTATGGATATGCAGGAAGGTCTGGATACCATTGCCAATCGTAGCCGCGGACTGGTGAATTTCGTCAATGCGTATAGAGATTACACCAACATTCCAGCCCCGAAAAAAGTCACCATGCCCGTGAGCGAATTATTCGAAAATGTACTCAATCTAATGCGGGAAGAGCTGAAATCTGCTCATGTGAAAATAGAAACTAAAATCCACCCGGTTGATCTGGAGATTCATTGTGATCCTGATCAGATTACCATGATCTTGATCAATTTACTAAAAAACGCATCTGAATCCCTTCAGAATCAAGCAGACCGTACGATTTGGCTTTCTTCTATTGGACAGGGAGATCTAGGGTTGATGATACAGGTGGAAGACTCCGGACCTGGAATTATTCCTGAAGCTTTGGAGCGGATATTTGTTCCCTTCTACACCACCAAAAAAACAGGGAGTGGCATTGGATTGGCGATTTCAAGGCAAATTATGAATCTGCACAAAGGCAGTTTGGAAGTCACCTCCATCCCGAATGAACGGACAGTATTCACGATGAATTTCAGGTAACATCTAACCTTTGAGGTCTTCAAGACCTCGAAGGTTTAATAAATTTGCAGTACCAGAATTTTTAACCGCAGAGCACACGGAGAACACGCAAAGGCCACAATTTAGTGTTAGCCAATTAATCCAGAGGTATGCTTGGTTCAAGTCTCATGACTTGGACCAGATCTAACGCAGTCTTCAGATTGCGATTATTCAAGCCTTTAATGAATCATTCCCTGTTAGTTCTCCACTAACAGTCCTGCCTGATTTCTAATGCTATTCGAGATTAGCAATCTGGAAGTACTAGTCATATCATTTTGCATCACCTTCAAAAAATACCACACCAACTTCATTTCATTGTTAATCAATACTTTGTAACTTATACAAAACGGATTATAAAATGGGAAACAACTTTTTAACACAAACCCAAGTAGCTTTTCACAATTTAAATGGCTTGGTTAATGATATCGCCATGGATGGACGAATCACTAGAAACGAATACGAGGCACTCAAAGCTTGGTGTCAAACTCATGAAGGACTTTGTACGCAGGAACCTTTTGATTCTTTTTATAAGGAGATTTCTGCTAAGGTCAGAATAGGAACTGTAGGTGCTGAAGAGATATATGAACTCAAAGAAATTCTGGAAAAACATGCACCGAACTTTGAAGAGACGGATAAAACCAAAGCCGATCTACACTTTCTCCAAGGAGTTTGTTATGGTATCATGGCCGATGGAGATATCAATAAATATGAAGATAGTAATGCTGAAAAAATGGATGGATGAGAATGACCATTTGAGTGCATCTTATCCTTTCAATGAAATCCATGAGGTGGTGGAAAATGCAATAGAAAAGGGTAAAATTGATTCAGAGGAATACAAGGACCTGGTGAAGTATTTCAAAGAATTCCTAAAAATCGAATAGCAATTATCATTTGTAGAAAGATGGTTGTACACATGGAAAAAAGCCTCTGAGATCAAATGATTTCAGAGGCTCTATTTTAATTTGGAAGCTGTTTTACAGGCATATTTTCTTGTCAGGCTAAGGGAAGTTGAAGCCTTTAAGATGCCCATTTCGACTTCGCTACATATGACAATAATGCGTTATAAAACGGCAACAACTTAATTTCAAACTACTCAAAACTTATACATCGCAGTCACCCCAAACGTCGCTGGATTTCCCAAATGTGAAGGGCCGAAGTTGTATGCATAGTCAATGTAGGTTTCATCGAAGATATTTTTAGCCCAAAGGGTCAGTTCCATCGTGTCGGAAACCACCCCGAACTTTGCATTGGCGATCTGATATGCATCTTGGCTGATCGTATTTTCCAGATTGAAAAACTGCTCTCCGAAGTACAACCACTCCCCTCTTACCATCCAATCCAGCGTGCTGTAATTGAAAAACTGAGGTGTCCACTGCACGGCAACCATAGATGTGAAATCCGGGGTGAAAATCTGCCTGTTTCCAGCGTAATCCACTTCTCCCGATTCTCCAGGAAGGATCAGATTATCAAATGTCGCGTGTGTGTATCCGAAGCTCCAATCAATGCTCAAGTCATTGGTAGGAATAGTGTTGATCTCCCACTCTATTCCCTTGCTGGTCAGATCACCGGCATTTTGGGTCACCACGATTGCATCCGGCAATACTAAACCTGGAATTTGTACATCAGAAATTGTGGTATAGAATAGCGCGACATTTGCGCGAACTCTTCTATTGAAAAAGTAATTCTTACTTCCAATTTCAAAATTGTTTGAGAACTCAGGATCATAGGCAAATAACGGTGGATTGCTAGGATCAGAACCTATTTGGGTCAAGCCTCCAGGTCTGAAGCCACGGCTGTAACTTCCATATACCTCGTTTGTATTAGCCAGCTGATATGCCAAAGCAACTTTAGGGGAAATAGCATTGTAGTCTACATTTCCAGTGGTATCCGGCTGAGTCACCATAGGGTCCCCTTGACCAAAGTCCATCTCCTGCCCAACAGTCAACTCCTTTTTCTCATAATCAGAACGTAATCCAGCAGTCAGTTTCAACTTCTCTGTCAAACTGTAGGTTGCCTGCCCGAAAAACGCATAACCGTAACCAGTTGCTATATTGGTATTAATGGTAGTGAAATTGGAAATTGGAGAACCTAGCAGTGCTCGCATCATCACCGAAATAAACGCCCTGCCGGGTAGGTGCATCAGAGGTGAATCCAAAAAACCCGACTTGCCAATTCAGTTTCTGACCTGAATTCACAGAAGCCAGCCTGAATTCCTGAGTCCAAACGGACACAGTATTCCAATCCTTGCCATAATCATTCACAATGGATACTCCATCAATAGGTGAAAAATCCCCATCAATCGGAGTCTTGTAGTAGCGGTAGTTCTTTTGGAAGGAAGTCTGGGAAGAGAAGTTGAACTTCGGTCCAGTATTTTTGATCACCAAGGAAACATTTTGACTGTCATCCAACATTTCAGTGGTTGCATTTTGATTGACCTCAAAAGGATTTTCTATAGCAGAATCAGGATCTGGAGCTAAAGAGAACGGACCATTATTTCTTCCTGAGTTGCTCTTGAAATTCACTATTGCTTCCCAGTTTTTTGCAAAGAGGTAATTCAAATTCCCGGCAAACAGCAAATTCTTTTGCTTGTCAAAATGGCTGTCGTTATACAAGTTAGTGTAGTATCCATCTATTTTATCAGACAAAATAGAAAAGCCAGCATACAATTTTTGCGGAAGCACCATGGTCTTCACACCGGCAGCAATCCTAGAAAAACCATAATTTCCTACATCTGCACGAATAAATCCGGAGAGCTCGTCAGACTTAGGTTTGGTGATAATATTCATCACCCCTCCCATAGCATTTCTGCCATAAAGCGTTCCCTGTGGACCTCTAAGTACTTCTATTCTTTCCACATCATTTAGCAGGAAAAAGTAGGTATCCAAACCAAATTGATTCACTCCATCCACGTAAGTTGCCACTGCTGGCTCGTAAGAAGTGGTGGTGATACCACGAATGGAAATAACGTTTCTGTTGTCTCCAGGATTGGAAGAATACAAGTTTGGAATATATCCTCGAAGATCCTTCGTCTGCCAAAGGTTCATTTCCTCCACTTTCCGATCATCCACTACCGACACGGATATGGGAACCTTCTGGAGATTTTCAGTTTCTTTCTGCGCAGTTACCATCACTTCTCCGAGCTGAGTCAGGGGAATAGTATCGTTGCTTTGGGAAAAAGAAATTTGGGAAACTAGGCTAAGTCCTGTGACAAAGCACATCTTCGTCACAAATTGGGTATTAAAAATTGACATAAACGAATAGGTAGGTTTAGTCTTCAAATTTAGGGCTGGAAGATTGAAAACCCGATTTTTCAATAACTAATTACTTCCCAAAATACATGGGAATAAATTTGATTTGCTTATGCTATTGTTTGGAAAACGTATTTTTCTCCCAGAAAAGTCAGCCACTTTTACCTGTGATGATTCTGTGACTTACCCTTTGATAATTTACACTTCATAGGAAGACCAACAAAAATTCGACAATTTCATAGCTTTCAAACCTATTTCGATACTTGGAAATTAATTTAGGAACAGTTTCATGTGTCTAACCTAGCTTTCTAAATGCTCACCATAGAATACCTACCCCTCATCTTTTTCATCATCGCCTTATTTTACAGTTCAGTCGGCTTCGGAGGCGGATCTAGTTATTTGGCTATCATGAGTTTATTTCTGACGGATTTCTACGAAATACGCTCCACCGCCCTGATCTTGAATATCTGTGTAGTCACGATCGGGACGATAATCTTCATGCGCAACAAGGTGTTTGACTTTAAGCTCTTTTGGCCATTTCTGGTTTCCAGTATTCCATTGGCCTATTTGGGAGCGCAGCTGAAGCTTTCACAGCAGGCATTTTTTCTAATTCTAGGTGGTGCCCTGATTCTTTCGGGTGTGGCAATGATGCTTCGCTACCTTCAAGCCAAACTAGAATCACATGAATTTAGCCTGATCAAAAAATTGAGTTTGGGTGGTAGTGTAGGGTTACTGGCCGGAGTTTCCGGTATTGGAGGGGGAATTTTTCTTAGTCCTACACTCAATCTATTGAACTGGGCAAACCCAAGAACGGTAGCTGCACTTGCTTCCGTATTCATACTTGTGAATTCCATTTCCGGGCTAATAGGGTTAACCGTTGCAGGCACTTTTCAGCTTGATCCAGATTTGATCTGGAAACTTGTACTCGCAGTCGTGCTGGGAGGAAGCCTAGGATCCTATCTATCAAGCAAAAAATTTAATCTGAGAATCCTTGGTGGACTGACTGCTGTTTTGGTCATTTATGTCGGTCTAAGGCTTGTATTGATGCATGGGTTTGAGATAAATATTTAATATGATTATCCGCAATGATGCCAGTCACCTTAGATTCTTTGCTTATCAGGTTGGAAGACCGATGACCGAAGACTCCCGTACTAACGGGACAGGCTGAAGTGGCCTCAAATCTTAAGTCTAACAGATCTTACATTGCTTTTGCCACCTTATTGGTAGAAAAGGGGGAAAAGCACTCAATATATTTCAATTCGTCTCACAACAACTTCATCCCATCCAATTTCCTGAAAAAATCCTCCCGATAATTCCTGCTGATAGGATAAAGCTCCTTTCCTATCAAAACCTCATTAGCCTGCACTTCATCGATATGCCGCATATTGATGATAAAAGATCGATGGATACGGACGAATTCTCCCGGCAAAGCGTTGGCAATCCCGGTCAGGGAAACCAGGGACATTACTTTTCGGCTTGGTGTTATAAATTTCACATATTCTCTTTGCGCTTCAATCGCCTGGATTTCTGAAAAAAGAAACTTCACGATGCGGGTATCGGTCTTGATAAAAAAATAATCAGGTTTCTCAGCGGTTTCTTCTGTAGTCACCTGCGCCGAAAGGTATTCTGTAGCCTTTTCGATTGCCTTTGTAAACCGCTCAAAGGAAACCGGCTTCATCAGGTAATCAATCACATCCAGCTCATAGCCTTTGACTGCATATTCCTCATAGGCAGTCACAAAAATAGTGAGTGGCTTTTCCTCCAATTCATTCAGCAAATCCATACCAGTCATCAGCGGCATGCGAATGTCAAGCAATAGGATATCAACCTGATTTTCTTTTAAAAACCCCAGCGCTTCCTCCCCGTTTTTGCACACCCCAGCGAGTTCCAAATTTGACATTTTGGATACATAATCGGAAAGCAACTTCCTTGCTGGCGGCTCGTCGTCTACAATTAAAACATGGTAGCTCATCCTAATTCAATGGTTAACTTCACTTCAAAGTACGTCGCATGCTGATCCAAGATCAATTCATGCTTTCCAGGATAGATCAGATTCAATCGCTTTTTCACATTAGAAAGCCCCACTCCACTTTCTTCCTCTGCTGTCTTTCGGGCATCGATCACGTCATTTCTACTATAGAAATGTAACCTATCATCTGAATCAATAGTCAGTTTGATATCAATCGTACCATCAATTGTATTTCCATGTTTAAAGGCATTTTCCAGAAAAACCAGAAATATCAGATGGGCAATCATGTGCCGATCTTTCACACCTTCATACATGAAAAATATCTTGGGCTTCTCATCCAATTTCAATCGCCACAGCTCAATAAAATTCTCCATAAAGGTGATTTCCCTGGAAAGGGATACAAACTTTCCCTGATCTTCATAGAGCATATGCCGCATCATCTCGGAGAGTTTCATGATCGCCGGAGCGGTATTATTCTCTTTGAAATAAGCCATGGAATAAATGTTATTCAGGGTATTAAAGAGAAAATGTGGGCTGAGCTGTAGCTTCAGAAACTTCAGTTCGGAGGCCAATTGACTATTGCGAAGTTCAATTTCATTTCGCTGTGCTTTGATCAGATTGGCAAAGAACCAGACCACCGTCGTGACCAAATAGAAACCAATGGCCGGAACTGATCTGATGAAATAAGTATAAGCTACAGATTGATGTGACATGCCAAGAATATTGACCCTCAGAAGCACAATGACAATCACCAAAGCAAGTGAAGCGAAAACGTAGGAAAGATGCTTGCCTTTAGCATACAGCCTGGGCAGGAGCAAATAGTAATTCAGATACGTGATGGCGGAGGAAGTCAACACATCCGAAATGACGATTTTCCAGATTTCCAACGGAGAATCAATCCAGCTGCTAAGTGAAGCAAATAATATGGCTCCATAGCAAAACCAGAAAAGTACATGCAGCGCATAGAATGCCGGACGCGATATGACAGTATTCTTCATTTTCGAAATTTAGAATTTTAAATAACACCAAATCTCAGCGATCATCCAACTGACTGTTGCGCTCTACAGAAGACAGGATTTCTCCAACCAATGGCAAAAGCTGTCTTTTGAGGCAATTTGTAGAATTGCACTTTTTTCATTCGTAGATCAAATCAGTTGACTGGGTGAGAGAACCTTGCTGTCTATTGATTTCCCCCAAACCCTAGGATTTTTTTTCGTCTATTAGTACTGATGAATTGGGTTAATCCAATTTACAACCAATTGAAAACTAGCACTTCAAAAACAAACTAACCATGAAAAAACTCCTCTTCATTTTTACCCTCCTATTATTCAGCGTTTCCTTCACTTTTGCCCAATCTTCCACGGAGCAGGAAATCGAAAAGCTTTCCATGGACAAATGGCAATGGATGGCAGATAAGGACGTAGCCAAACTGGAAAATTTATTCGATGATAAAGCAAAGTTTGTTCACATGAGTGGAAGCTGGAAAAAAGACCGGGAACTGGAAATCATCGAATCCGGAAGCATTTGGTACAAGAATGCGGATGTACACGATACGGCGATTGAGATCTCTGGAAACACTGCGTTGGTTTGGAATAGAATCACCTTGACTGCTCACGTGAGAGGAAATGATGTGGAAAATGAATTTACCGTGACAGAAGTATATCAAAAGCAGGGCGAAGAATGGAAAATGCTCGCGCTGACCTTCAGTAGTGTGCGTGATACACATGAGATAGAACATTAATCCTAAAACCAAGCAACCATGAAAAAGACAATCCTAGGAGTATTAATTCTTCTTTTTGCAATCCAGTTCACCTACGCGCAGGAGGAGGCTACCAAACAGGAAATCATTGAGCTCTCCAAGACCAAGTGGCAATGGATGGCAGATAAGGATGCTGATAAACTTGCGGATCTATTTGATGACAAATCGGTTTTCGTGCACATGGGCGGTGCCTGGGGCAAAGACCGCGAAGTTGACATCATTCGGAGCGGTGGTATCTGGTATAAAAAAACCGATGTCCATGAGGTTTCTGTAGAAATCATCGACAATACCGCTATTCTACTTAATAGAATCACACTGATCGCCGAAGTCGGTGGTAATGAAGTCACCAATCCATTTGAAGTCACGGAAGTATACATTAAAAAGGCTGAGGGATGGAAACTCGGCTCGCTCTCATTTACCAAACTAATGGGGCCTGGCGACCGATAAACTCCTCGTCCAATGAAAAATTTCCTCCTGTTCATCTTCCTCTTCAGCTCGCTGAGCTGCAGCAGTCAAACACAGCCTGAAGTGCAGCTGAGTGAGGTAGCATCGGAAAAAATTCTAATTGTTTACCTCTCACGCACCAAAAACACCAAAGCTGTGGCGGAAATGATTTACGAAAAGGTAGGTGGAAGATTGGTTAGTCTGGAATTGGAAACTCCCTATCCGGAAGATTATGCAGCAATAGTCGCACAGGTAGCTCAGGAAAATGAAACTGGGATTCTGCCTCCCTTAAAGACTAAAATTAATCTTACTCAGTATGAAGTGGTCTTTTTAGGTTTTCCTACATGGGGAATGCAACTGCCACCACCTATGAAAACCTTCCTAAGTGAAAATGACATGAGTGGAAAGACTGTCATTCCATTTAATACCAATGCAGGTTATGGAATAGGAAGCAGCTTTGATAAAGTAGAAGAGCTCTGCCCTGATAGTAAGATTCTGGAAGGTTATACTACAAAAGGAGGCATAGAGCGGGATGGTATCCTGTTCGTCATGGAGGGTACCAAAGAAGTGGAAGTGAAAAAAGAAGTCAATGACTGGCTGAGCAGCTTGGGTTTTTAAAACCTCAATATGAAGACAGAAAAAATTAACCAGAACTAAAAACAAGATGATTCGGACAGCAAGTAAACCACCAATAAGAATAAAAACTGATATGTCAGGAAATACTGCCGCAAGCAGGATCAGTGCAGATTTTATGGAACTGTTGGATAGTCAATTTCCTGTGACAGACCTGCGAAATACAATTAAACTAAGATCAGCTTCGGACTTTGCCCAAAAGCTCAATATCCATGTAAATCATCTTAACAGAAGTGTCAAATCGATTTTCAATAAGGCAACATCGGTGATTATCCGGGAAAGAATTCTGGCAGAATCCAAGCGTCTTCTAAAGCAAAGCGACTGGAATGTATCAGAAATAGCCTATGCCTTGGGTTTTACAGAAGTGACACATTTCAACAACTTCTTTAAAAAGGAAATGGACATGAATCCCTCACAATTTCGCAGATCGAAGATTGAAAATATAGATTGATTGGGTTACAAGAGAAAGTCCAGTGTCCATGTGGGTCTGGACTTTCTGCCTTCTGGGCTCGGCGAACCTGCCTACCCTCCTGTCTTTGCAGCTTTGGCAAATGCCTTATATAGAGGAACTGGAAAAAGCTTCTATGATCAGCCATTTATCAATCAGTTAACTAGCTAGTGAAAATTTAGAACCCATTTAAATTACTCCTATCAGCGGCAGAATATGCGTTTCGTTTGAATTTCGTAAGCATCACTCCTTGTAAATAATTAATTTAGAGATAAATACAACACTTATGGCACAGTACAACTTAACTATCAATGGTAAATCTCTCAACGTAGACGTAGATCCTAGCACTCCTATGCTTTGGGTTTTGAGAGATCATCTGGATCTGGTCGGTACCAAATTTGGCTGTGGCATCGCACAATGCGGAGCCTGTACCATTCACCTGGATGGCAATGCGGTGAGATCTTGCCAATTGCCAGTTTCGGCAGCAGAAAATGCTGAAATAACCACCATAGAAGGTATCTCCGAAAAAGGTGATCATCCTGTACAGAAAGCCTGGCTGGAGCATGATGTTCCTCAATGTGGCTACTGCCAAGCAGGTCAGATTATGTCAGCCACTGCACTTTTGAAAAGTAATCCCAGTCCTAATGATGAGGACATCGATAATGCGATGAACGGTAATATCTGCCGCTGTGGAACCTACACTAGAATCAAAGCAGCGATCAAAACTGCCGCTAAATCAGCTTAAATCCCGAGATCATGACATTACTAGATAAAAAGTTAAATAGAAGATCCTTTCTGAAAGTCTCCACTCTTGCAGGAGGCGGAATGATGCTGAGCTTTAGTTGGCTGGCAGGATGTAAGCCTACTCCTGAGCAGGTTCTGACCATGCCTAAGGAATGGTTTGAAATCAACAGCTACATCAAAATCGGTGATAATGGGGCAGTTACGCTTTTCAACCCAAATCCTGAATTTGGTTCAAATGTAAAGACTTCCCTTCCTATGCTTCTAGCAGAAGAACTGGATGTGGATTGGAAAAATGTATTTGTAGAGCAGGCAGATTTTTATCCTAAGCGATTTGAACGTCAGTTTACAGGTGGTAGCCAGGGAATCCGTTCTGGTTGGACTCCTTTGCGTACAGCAGGCGCGACAGCGCGTCAACTGATAGTGAATGCAGGCAGCCCAAACCTGAATGTGCCTGCAGGAGAAATCACCACCAATGCTGGAACGGTAGAACATACAGGCTCAGGCAAAAAAGCTGGGTACGGTGAGTTGGCTTCTTTGGCAGGAACCTTAGAAGCTCCAGATCCTGAGACAGTCAAATTGAAGGATATTTCTGACTTCAAAATCATTGGTAATTCTAAAAAGAATGTGGATGGATCCAAAATCGTAACAGGCAAACCTATGTTTGCTATGGATCATAAGGTAGAAGGGATGAAGTATGCGGCTATCGTTCATCCACCGGCATTTGGGATGAAGATCAAATCCTTTGACAAAAATTCGGTGACTTCTATGCCTGGAATTCAGGATGCATTTGAAGTAAAGATTTTTAAAGATGATTATGGCCGTAATTTCTTTGACACCACGACATTCCCGGAGATCATTGCCATAGTTGGCAATTCCACCTGGGAAGTATTACAGGCCAAGAAAAGCATCAAAGCAGAATGGGAAGAAAGCACCGGAAAGCAATTTCAAAATGGCTGGATGGGGAGGAAATATATCTGACGTCAAAGTTCCTAGCGGGCTGGAGAACTCCAATACGCATAAGGAAAAGATGGCCGAGTATATCACTAAACCTGGAAATGTGCTTAGAAAAGACGGTGATCCTGAGGCTGCTTTCAAGAAAGCTGCAAGAGTTCTCGAGAGAACTTATACCGCTCCTTTTTTGGCACATAATACCATGGAGCCTATGAATGCATTTGCGGATGTGAAAGGAGACAAAGCCGTCATCTATGGACCAACCCAAGCTCCTGAACAGATCAGTCAAACGCTTTCAAGCAGTCTGGGAATACCTAAAGAAAATATTCAAATCAACCTTGCCCGTATGGGCGGTGGATTTGGCCGAAGGGCTTATAGCCATCATTTGACTGAGGCCGCCTTGATTTCACAGAAAATCCAGGCTCCAGTGAAAATGGTCTATACCCGGGAAGATGACATGAGTTCTGGAGTTTATAGGCCAACCTATTCTGCCACTTACCGTGCAGCATTGGATGAGAATAATAACCTGCTTGCTCTTCATGTAAAGGCTGGTGGAATTCCGGAATCTCCGATACATGCCAATAGATTCCCTGCCGGGGCAATCGATAATTATTTGGCAGAAAGCTGGCAGATCGAATCAAACATTACTATTGGCGCTTTCAGGGCTCCTCGATCCAACTTTATCGCTGGAGCAGAACAAAGCTTCCTGGACGAATTGGCAGAGGAAATGGGCAAAGACCCAATTGAATTCCGACTGGAATTGCTGAAAAAAGCAGAAACAAATCCCGTGGGCAAGGACAATGACTATGATCCTAAGCGATATGCAGGAGTGCTGGAATTAGTGAGGGATAAGTCCAACTGGTCTAACGTTCCAAATGGAATTTCCCGAGGCGTATCAGCCTATTTCTGTCATAACTCTTATGTAGCCGAAGTGGTGGATGTGAGTATCAAGGACAATCAGCCCGTAGTAGAAAATGTCTATGCAGCGGTGGATTGCGGAATCGTAGTAAATCCAGACGCAGCGGCCAACATGGGTGAAGGGGCGATAATTGATGGGATAGGCAATGCATTCTATGGGGAAATGGCATTTGAAGACGGAGCTCCTACCAAAAGAAATTTCGACACGTATAGAATGATCCGACACTCAGAAGCTCCTAAGAAAATTGAGGTTCATTTCGTGCAAAACAACGAGGCTCCGACAGGACTTGGAGAACCACTCTTCCCTCCTGTTTTTGCTGCTTTGGGAAATTCGCTTTACAAGGCAACTGGCAAAAGGCTTTATGAGCAACCATTCCAGCCCCAAATACTGGAAATGAAAAATTTAAGAATGTAAGTTCTTATCCAAAAGAATCGACTTTGGCTATGTCAATGAGGGCTTGATTTCAAGCTATTGACATAGTCCAAGTGTTGATTTGGTTACTCCAAATTTTTAGAAGGTGAACTGCAAATAAGCGGACTACTGGAATAACAAATGGACCAAAAAAAGAATATTTCACTATTCTCACGATCCAGAGAGTACGCTTCTAACTCTTAATTGAAAACCTTAGGCTCAAGCCAAATCAAAGTCAAAACCAACAAAAACATCCCAAACCAAAGCCAATCAGAGATTTTCTCTTTCGAATTAGCAATGGTTGAAGAAGTATCCTTTTTCGAATACATAGTCAAAAAATCAGCCCGGAGCTTAGCAGCTCTCAAACTTGGCCATTCACCAGCTGCAAAGCTATAAAACTCCAAGCTATCTACTAAAGAAACCCACCCGGAGTCTAGACTCACAAAGCGCCCAGTCTTGCTAAAAGGATTTACCAGAGATGGTTGTAAAAAAACTGAATCGGATTCAATAGTAATAAAATCAGCTATGGATTCTTCTTCATTGATCAGAGTTTCAGCCTGCAAGCCTTCAAAAACAGGTTGATTAAGTTCAACAGCTCCAGATTCCTGAGGTAGCATAGCTCCCAGGATTTGCTGCCAAATGGCCTGATATCTCAAGCTATCGCCGGCAAGTTTGATGGGGAAAGTGCTTTCTAAAAGACTCAGGCCTATCTTGGCATTTCCAATTTGCTGAACAGCAAAAGCATTATCGAAGAGTAGTTTCTGTGCGATAATGGATTCAAATTCATATGGATCACTTCCCAAACCCCCATCGATCTCCCGACTTTCTTCGTTGCTTGTTCGCTTTACTTTAAAGCTGGTGCCAAAGGCCTTGTTAATAGCGGCGACATCGTTGTTTACCTCGTATCCATTCATCACCAAAACTGATGCTCCCTCTTCGATGGCATCCAGCGTTGACTTCTTGGAAAGTTGAGCAGGATCAATAATCAAGATCTGCAGGGAATCAGGTATAGAATTTCCGGAACGGATTACCGCCTTTTTTGAAATTGCAATTTGCTCATTCACCTGTTCCCCTGAGTTGATTAAATACTGAGTCAAAGTTCTGATTTCGGCATCAGGAAATGCAAACTGCAACTTATACTGGATTGGTTTGGACGGCTGAACAAAGAAATTAACCCTTCCCAGCAGACTATCATTCCTCATCAAATCCAACTCATTTCTCCCCACTACCTGTGCAGGAAATTCGAATTCAAAAATCCCAGAGTTTGCTTCTATGGTGGTTTCCGCCAGTAATTCACCTTGCTGCGTCAGTGATAACCTCAGAGTATCCGCGGATTCTATTCTTCCTTTAACTACTTGCATTTCCGCTTTCCTGAGAATGCCTTTCCACTTCAAATAAGTTATTGACCCGCGTTCAGAATCAGTTACCCATCGAATATCTTTATTCCCGAGACCCAACAATTGCTGTTTTGAAAAATCGGAACCTAGTAGATAAACTGGATTTCCATCCCCTTGAAATTTAGAGATCTGCTTAGTCCTTTTGACCTTTAAACTATCTTTCCAGAAACCAATTTCATCTTTAGATAGCTCTGAGGAATATAGCAATATCGCTTCCTCCGGTCGATTGGAGGTCCAAGTAGGTTGAAAAACATAAGCTATCAGCAAGAGCCCAAAAAGGAAGTTCAATGCCATTCTAATTGCTTTCCTTGAGCTACTAAGATTCTTCTTCAGTATCCAAAAAAGCTGAACGCAAAGAATAACGCAAATTGCCACAGCGAATAGCCAAGCCCAGAGTCCAGGAAATCAGAGGTTCAAAGTGAATCATTGTAACTTACTCCAAAAGGCTTTTTCTAATTCTTTTTGTTTGAGAAAAGATACATTCACACCTTCTCTGCGGGCGATCAAAGGATATAATTTTTGAAACAGTTCCTTCTTTCCTTCCTCGCTAATTTTGCCGGAATTCAATTCCTGAAGCTGCAATAACACCGACCAATCTTGCAAACCGGAATAGTTCATACGGGCTGTCCAGAGTTCTCCGAATTTCTGCACCAAAGCCTTATCGACCGCAGAAAGCTGCAGCTTTGGCAACAAGCCTAGAACCTGAGACGCCAAAGGTGCTAGTCGGCTTTCCATAGCAATTTGCTCTATTTCAATTTGATCCTTCAAATCGTCCAATTCACCTGTCAGTCTCTTCTCCTCTTCCTTGATCGGAGGCGGATCAAAACCCGTTCTCTTCACATAAGCTCGTGATTTTTGCTGTACGCTTTTCAGGTATTCCAGTGCTTTTTGTTGAAATGGCAGGGCTTTTTCCGGTTCAAATAGGCGAAGATGCAGCTCAGACTCCCACATTTCCTCCAAGGCCATTTTCAAAAGGCTCATCGATGAATTCTCATCCATTTTGGCCTTCGTAGATGTCTGGGTTTTATTCAGAAATGCACTCATAAGGCCTCCCATTCCGTCTTCGAGGTTGTTTGTCTCTGCTTTCTTAGATTCGCTACCCGATTTTTCCTTTTCAGGTTCAGCTACCAAATTGACAACTCCAGCTTCATGAGGATGATCATGGTCATGGCCAGCAAGGAAATCCACAGGCTCAGAGCCATTATTAGTTTCTGAATTTTCCTCACCTAGGTACTGACCGTATCGCATTCTTAGTAGCTTCTGATCGCTACCTATCAGGTTGGATGTTGAATTAAATTCTTTCTCAGACATACTTTTCTGAGTAGCTATTAGATTTTCAGTATCAATAATAATCTGCCGCTGGCTACGGAAATACTCAGGCATCACATGGATCGCCATGCCTATCAGGTCCTGTTCTTCCACCCCTGTGGAATCTACATAATTGAGAAAGTAGGTGTCAGAGCGGGAGAAATTAGGCTCAGGCAATCTATTATCCATGGCGGCCCAATAGTAATACAATTCATCCCCGGGCTGAAAATCGAATGATTTCAAAATCCAGGGTGACTGCTAGCTCTTCAGATTTGAAATCCTGTTTAGGTATGGAAATTCGGTTCTCTCTGAACTTTACATTCTCGCCAGAACCTCTTGCCAATGTTGCCACCAGATAAACTTCCTTTATTTTGAAATCATCAGAAACTTTGGCTTTCACTTGCATGACCTGTGGATCCTTGATGAAGTGGTACTTGTAAAGCTCCTTTTCACTGGGCTGAATCACAGGAGCCAAATCGTCAATGGCCTCCAATGGAAAAAAATCAGATTCGTATACCACCTTTTCATCTCTCCTTGCCTGAAGGGCATAAATCCCAGATCCAATCACTTTATCCTGAAGAATAAATTTTTCTTCGGATTTGGTAAAAGGCAGACTTTTCCCATTCGAATTGATCAATTCTAAAGATACATCCTTGGCATTCACCATTTCCACAACCCACTTAATATCAGAGTTTATAATTGTCTTAACCGAAAGTTCTGATTGAAGAGTATTTGGCAAGCCGGTATAGGCTGGCGGGATGATGGAAATTTCCACAGAACTCATTTCCACTGGCAAATTTGCCACTGAATTCACCTCCAATTTATCTTCCGGTTTTGCCTGAGTATTGGTTGAATTTTCCGTCGGTACACTCAAAAGCGATAGGCCATAGACTGCGAAAATTAGAAGTACCGCACTCAGGAAAGGCCCGGTATTCTTATACCAAATCTGGATTGCTCTCCCTTGAAAAGTAGCATTCACCCGCTCCCATTGAAGTTGCTCTGCACTATTTTTTGATGGTTTGGAAAGGAGTTCCAGACTGAATTCCAAGTCAGGAAAACTATCATGAAGTAGCTTTATAGCCTGTGTTCGCTTAGGTTGGAACAAATCCAAAAAGTACCCGAAAACAAAGAATCCAATTACTCCTATAACACTAATCGCAAAGTTAGATGAAGTGAAAATCATGGAAAATACAGCCAGAGCTAACCCTGAGAGCAACGCTTTCAACCCAACTTGCAGATAGAGTTGACGCTCAATATTGGCGATATAACGCTCGATTTTGCTCATATCCCTTGCTGGTTTGCAAAGTATCGCTCGGCTGCAAAACAAAGCAGCAATAGCCCTAAAAGGAGCAAATCGAGGTTGGCTTTCTTTTCCTGGGTATTTCTCCCTCCAACTATAAACCTGCGCTCAAACTGAGACTGACTCAACTTTACGTCTTGCTGCTCAATTCCAGAAAATGAGAGAAATTCCTTCAAAATCACTTCTGGAAGCTTTCCTGTCTGAACTAACTCAGATTCCTCAAAATCCAACTGATCCGGGAAAGTAAGCAAGTTTGATTGCTCTGAATAGGAATAATTATCCGAGACAAAGTAAAGCTTGTCACTCTTCCTTTCAGCTGGCAGCTTGTTATCGAAAATCAACTTTGCCTCTTCCAACTGCTGCATTTCTTCAAACTCAAACCCGTAAACATCATTGATTGCCTCTAGAGCGGCTTGGATAAATGTCCGCTCTGAAGAAGACACTTCATTCAAAAAGTATCCAAATCGTTCCTTCTCAAGCACTCTTTCCCCTTCGGCTTCTTGCCCTTTTGGAAGAGAATCCAATAATCCTTGCTCGTTTACTACCAGAGTTTTTTCTCCACCTAAAGAAACGGGCTGAGGCTTAGATCTAGCAATATCAGCACTTCCTAAGTACAGGTTTGGTTCGATGTTGCTTAAAAAGAACGATGAACCAAACGTGTTTTCCGAATTGCTCAAATACAGATTCAGGTCAGTAGCTTCAGAAGGAAGCTTATTCAGAGATGCCTGTAGATTTAAAGTCATATCCTCAAAAAGCAAATCTTCTATGGATTCAATTGGGGTCAAAGCTTCATCTGCCCAATAGACTTCTTCACCTTTTTCCAGCGCCTGCTGAAGCTCAAATTTATATTCCTCAGTGATCTGTTCACGAGGTTGCACCAGATGAATAATCCGCTCTTCAGGGACTTTACTAAGCTTTGGAACAAACAGCTTACTTAGCAATAATACCAATAACACGAGCATCAGAATCCGCAGCAAAAGCACCAAGATATTTTCTAATCGTATGCCTTTTGCAACAGAACTTTCCTGAGTTGGGAGCCAATGCATCGCTGCCCAAGACATTACCTTTCCCTTTCTTCCACGCCACAGGTGGATAAGAAAAGGTATGCTAATTCCGAGCAAACCCCAAAGCAATATGGGCTGTAGCAACTGCATCAGAATAGGGATCTTTGTGATAAAAATTCACTGATCACACCGGCGATAGAATCCGTCAATCGCACCTGAAACAAATGAACTTGAGGTAGAAGTAAAGATTGTTTAAATTCTGATAAATAGTTATTTATAGAATCGTTATAGGTTTTTTCTATCGCCTTTCCATCTAGAATAATTGATCGATCTGACTCCAAATCCTGAAGTGTGAAATTGCCCTTTAAATCAAACGCCATTTCCTGATTTCCTAAAATCTGGAATAGCACAATCTCTTTTTTGGGGTGGCGCATTTGCTCCACTATGTCCAGCCACTCATTATCCTTTTGCAAAAAATCAGAAACCAGAATGATCAATTCCTTCTGCCTGCTTTTCAAGACTGGGAACACCTGCTTTGACACTGACCAAGAACCAGCTGCTGTCTCTTCTTCCAAAAAGTACAGCATGCGTTGGAACGCTTTGGGAGAGGCAGAGACCTTCTGCTCCACTCTACCATCCTGACAGGTAAAGTAACTCAATGAATCGCCTTGCTGATGTGCTAGGTATGCTAGGGAAGCAAGGAGGTTTTTAGCGTAGTCTAAGCGCTTAATCCCATTTTCCTCGTAGTTCATCGATCCGGACAAATCAAGCATCATACGGATCTGTAAATGGCTCTCTGTTTGGGATTCCTTGATCATATGCTTGCCAGACCTGGAAAAGTACTTCCAATCTATCCGCTTAGGGTCGTCACCTGGTTCGTAATACCTGTACTGCTCAAACTCAGAACCCACACCAACCCGCTTACCGAGATGTACGCCATGCTTCAGCTGCTCGCTGATGATCTTAGCGGCGAGCTTAAGGTTATTAAGTTTGATGATTTCCAGATTACTTGCCTTCATGTATCGGGAGCGCTTCGAGGATTTTGGAGATAACCGCATCTGGCTGGATATTCTCAGCTTCTGCCCGGAAATGAAGGGAAAGCCTATGCCTCAAGACAGGATATGCGAGTGTTTTGATATCCTCAGGAGTGACTGAATAGCGACCTTTCACCAAGGCTCTAGCTTTGGCACAAAGGATCAAAGCCTGTCCGGCACGGGTGCCTGCACCCCACTCTACATAATCTATAACTGACTGTATTTGTGAATTATCAGGCCTTGTAACTCGAATTAACTTATTGATGTAAATCAACAGCTGAGAATCTATATGAACCTCTCTTGTCAGCTTCTGTAAGTTTTGAATATCGCTACCGGTGAAGACTACTTCAGGTTTGCCTTTGTAAGTCCCAGTAGTCTTTTCCAGTACATCCAGCTCCTCCTGCTCGGAAGGATAACCTAATTTGATGTATAAAAGAAAGCGATCTAGCTGCGCTTCTGGTAACGGATAGGTTCCGGCTTGCTCAATCGGGTTTTGCGTCGCTATGATCAAAAAAGGAGCCGGTAGCGGATGATGCTGCCCTCCGTAGGTCACCACCTTTTCCTGCATGGCTTCCAATAGCGCTGCCTGAGTTTTGGGAGGCGTTCTATTGATTTCATCAGCCAGCACCATATTGGCGAAGATCGGACCTCTATTGAACTGAAAGAACTTCTTCCCTGTCTCATGGTCTTCTTCCAAGATCTCAGTTCCCAGAATATCCCCTGGCATCAAATCGGGTGTAAATTGAATTCTTTTGAAGTTCAGCTCCATCCCTTGCGAAAGAGAATTCACCATCAATGTCTTTGCTAGGCCAGGCACTCCTTCCAGCAAACAATGCCCCCCTGCTAACAGGGTAATGATAATCTCTTCGATCACAGATTCCTGACCGACGATGACTTTAGCTATTTCTTTTTTGAGCTGGGGAATCTTAGCCACCAACTCCTTATATGCTGTTAATTCTGTGTTTTCCAAACTCATTGTGTTAATGCATAAACCACTATGTTGACACCAAATTTAGTGTTATCGACTTTCAGGAATCGCTTGTTTCTAAAGTCATAATCCCATTCGCAGCCATAATCTTTATTACTATAAAGGACTCCTATTCTGCCATTTATCACAATTGCCTTCAAGTAATCATGAATAAGGTCATCTCCCCAGCCATTGAGTTCAAATGAGGTAGCCGGAGGGCCATCTTCGAATTCAAAGAAGGAGGAATAAATTGGGTGGTTATTGGGGATTTTCTGGAGCGCATCAGCTCCAAAGGTTTTAGCCATTTCGGCTTCAAAGGATTTTGCGAAAAGCCCATCGATGTCATGATTGCAATCATCGGCAAAGACAAAGCCTCCATTTTCTACATAAGTTTTGAAGTTCTGCCGCTCTACCGAGGAGAACTCCACCAACTTATGTCCGCTGATATAGCAGAAGGGACTTTTGAAAATCTCCTTGCTACTCAGCTCCACTATTTTTTCCTTTTCGTCCACAGGAATGGTAGTGTATTCCACTAATGAATTTAGGAGGTTAATCGGCATGCGCTGATCTGTGTCCCAATTGCCGGAATTGTATTTTATTCTAGTGAAGAAGAAAGGTTGCATTTCAGTGAATAGTATTCAGTATCATCGCAGCTACGATTAACAGTAGTCAGTCGCTGTTTCAGTTTATAGAAAACAAGTTTCAATAAATAATCAGTGATCAGTAAGCAGCCGAACTGAGACTGCAAACTGATCACTGTAAACTGGTTTAAACTGCGTCAGATAAGCTAGTAAAGGTAAAGTCCCGGATCTTCATCGCAGGAATCAGATCACCTCCCACTCGCTGAGGTTTACCCATTGCTTCAATGTTGTTCAACATGATAATCGGACTCTCATTGAAACGGAAGTTTTTCACAGGGAATTTGATCTGACCGTTTTCAATGTAGAAAGTACCGTCACGGGTCAAACCAGTAAACAATAGGGTTTGAGGATCTACAGCTCTGATGTACCAGAATCTAGTCACAAGCACACCTCTTTCGGTGCTTTTAATCATATCTGCAATTGACTCGTTTCCACCAGCAAAGATATACCCACCTCTTCCAGGACTTGAAAGTGGCGGTACACCTTGCTTCTCGGCCCAATACCTAGAGTAAGCGAGATTTTTTACAACACCGTTTTCCACCCAGGTAGTCTTTTGCCTCGGCAGGCCATCACCATCCCAAGGAGACGAAGGGATTTCTGTATTGGTAGGATCAGAAGTGATGGTCACGCGCTCGTCAAATAACTTCTCTCCGAGCCGGGTTCCACCGCCTTTTTTGCTCATAAAGCTTCGCCCCTCGTCAGCGCTTCTGGCATCAAAACCTCGTGTGAGTAGCCCCATCAAATCTCCGGCTGCTGTAGGCTCTAAAATCACTGTGTATTTGCCTGGCTCTATAGCTTGTGCATTTGCAGATGCTTGTGCCTTTTGCATTGCTATGCTTGTTACCTCTTTTGAATTCAAAAGGTTTACATCATTAAAATCACGTGTAGCATATCCAGATCCTGTTCCGTCGGTTGTTCTCACTGTGATAGAAAAATCTACAGAGGTGCTGGTATTATAACCGAATAGCCCTTTGCTGTTTCCAGTTGCTACGAATCCTGAGAAGTCTTCCAAGTAACCTGCAGCCGTCAGATCTCCTCCACTACTCACCTCTATACTGTCTCCTGCAAGTTTAGCACGAAACTCAGGATCTATTTTATCAGTAGCCGAACTGAAGGTAGCAGCTTCTGGATAAGTTTGTGGTCCGACCATAGGCATATACTCTGGGTTTTCTGGAGCTAACTTTGCGATTTCCTCTGCACGCGCCACCACCTTTTTGAGCGATGCATCATCCAGTTCGTTGGTAGAAGATGACCCTACTTTTTTGCCAAATACCGAATTGACACTTAGTCTAATTTCATTGGTCTCACCACTGGTGTTAACAGTGTTTCTGGCATATCTAATATTGCCTGTTCTTCCCCCGAAAATGGAAACTTCCATCTCGTCTGCTGTGGAATAGGAAAGTACTTTATCTATAATTTGCTTTGCTTGTTCTTTAGTTAATATGGCCATAATTTCCGCGTTGAGGTTAAATATTTCTTCCCGTATTGATCACGTTCACACCGTCAAAACGGGTAGTTGAACTGCCATGAGAAACTGCTGATGATTGTGCAGGTTGACCTTTGCCGTCATTGAATGACCCAAAGAACCTGTAATCATCTTCATCACATATTTGGGAGCAAGTAATTCCAAAACTCCTGCGTGTTGGACTGATAAGCTACGTCTTCTAGCATTCCTGCGATTTTACCATCCTTGATTTCGTAGAACAACTCGACCTCCAAACTGGAAGTTGTAACGCTGCTGATCGATGGAATATGAACCTCGTCCAAGGATGTAAATCCCTTTTTCGACATTCTTAATCATATCAGCTGGACTCAACTTTTCCTTCCCAGGGCGCAAAGAAACATTTGGCATACGCTGGAACTGAACTGAACTCCAATTATCTGCAAAAGCACAACCGTTGGATTCCTTTTCTCCTAATATTTGAACTCTGATCACGGATAGCCTGATAATTCACAAGAATTCCATCCTCTGATCAGATCCCACTCCTTACATTTTACGCCTTCATCGTCATAGCCTGTATTTCCCAGGGAATAAGGCTGAATCTTATCTGCAACGATATTTACCTTATCAGAACCATACTTAAAGTCACCAGATTTCCATTTGTCCAGTGTAGCAAAGCTAGTACCTGCATAATTTGCCTCATAGCCCAGTACACGGTCCAACTCAAGCGGGTGACCTACAGATTCATGAATCGTCAGTCCTAAGTGATCAGGGTCGAGTACTAGGTCATATTTGCAGGGATCACTGATTTTGCGGAGATTTTCTCTTTGGCATGTTTCGCTGCATTGACTGCATCTTCCACCATGTCATACGAATTTTTATAGCTATTAAAGCCAGCAGGATTCATCATTTTATCCTTGGCTAAGCCATCCATGTATTAGGTGC